>CAIYAN010000269.1 GCA_903924185.1 uncultured Opitutia bacterium
ATCCAAACCGGGCGTTTGTAGTTTGTATTCAGTTCCTTCAGCCAATCCTCGAAAGCGCCGGGGTCGGCGCTGCGATACCAGTGGGCGGTGACGAAATCTATCCGCAGTTTCTTCCGCTGGGCTTGCTCCATGAACTCACGCATCCACGCGCCACCACCGCCATCCGAGGAGACACTAGGAGAGCCCAAGCGGAGTTTCTTCTCTTCGGCGAACTTCACCAAGAGCGGCCAAGCCTCGATGGCCTGCGCCACCGTGAGGTTGCCCTGCGAAGCGCGCTCGGGCTCATTGAAGCCCAAGAGGCACTTGGCGTTGGCGTCGCTCACCTGACTGAGTTCTGACGACCCCACGGGCTGTCGATTGCCCTTCACCATCGGGACAAACTCGTAGCCCTCGGTGCCTTTCCCTGAGCCACCCCAACCATACCACCACGTGCAGCCGAACTGCTGGGCGGATTCAGGACGATTACCCGCCCACCCTTTCTTCGGAGAACGGCGGGCGGGCTTTTCCTGCGCCCAGGCGGCCAGCGGAGCCAGGGTAGCGGTGGCCAGCAAGAGGCGCAGGGTGTCTCGACGGCTAAGCGACATAGAAAAAACCTAGCAGGAGGTAAAATGATGCAAAGCGTCAAATCGCCCTTTGCAGAGGAGAGGCCGTAGCCTTTAATCGGCCCATGCCCCTGCTCGGCCGAATCCTCTGCCTGCTCGCTGGCTGCCACTTAATGGCGGCGGAGGTCCTGTTTGAGCGCGGCCAATGGAACGTTCCCGTGGTCATGCCGGCTAATCCCGAACCCGACGAATGGTATGCCGCCCATTCGCTGGTGGATTGGTGCGAACGCGTGACTGGGAAAAAGCCCGAATTAATCGAAGAGCCCGCCCTCGCTAGTGGCGCTCCAGCGGGCCTCTACGTTGGTAAGACCCAAGCTGCCCAAAAGGCCGGCGCGCTTGCGCCGCTAGGCGAGGGCGACACGGCCACCTGCCGGGTGATTGGTCGCTCGGTCTTCTTAGTTGGGAATAATCCGACCGCCACCCGCATCGCCGTCGGTCGATTCTGCGAACGCGCACTCGGCATCTTCTTTGCCTTCCCTGGCTCCAGAGGTGCGGACTGGGTAATGCTGAACCGAATCGTCGCTCCAGCTGACGACGCATTCCGACCGGCCTTCGCTTGGCGTGAAATCGGCGGACTCCGCAATGAGCTGAGCCAAGAATGGGCCTACAGTATTGGTTATGGTCGGGCCCCGACTTTCTCCCATGGGCTCTATGCCGCCTTCGGGAAAAAGGAGTTCGCCGAAGACCCGACGCTCTTCGCATCCGTCAACGGCGTCCGCCAAGCACCCAAAGGCAATGGCTATGACGCTAACCCGAACCTCGCCCACCCTCGTGCACCGGAAATCGGCGCCCGGTACGCCCGCACTTGGTTCCATAAGCAACCTGATGCCTTTTGCGTGCCCCTCGGCGTCAACGATTTCCTGACGTTTGATGACTCCGTTCCATCAGAAGGCTGGTATCGCGAACGGCCAGTAAGGACGGATTACGTGGTCCGCTACTTGAACGAAGTCGCCAAGTCTTTCTGGCAACCGACGGGCGACCTGCGCGGCGAACGCCATGCGCTTGGTACCCTCGCCTACCTGCAGACGTTACGGGCACCGACGGTGAAGGTCGACCCGGCCATCTTCCCCTGGGTCTGCGCCGACCGCATCGGCTATGCCGATCCAAAGTTTGCGGCTCAAGAGTCAGCCAACCTCAAAGCTTGGGTGCAGTCTGGCGCTCGCCGCGTGGGCGCCTACGATTATTGGTACGGCGTCGACTATACCTGCCCTCGAGCCCACTTCACCGCACAGGCAGCCTCCATCCGTACCGCGTATGAAGTTGGAGTGAAAGGTTGGTATGCGGAACTCGCCCCGCTCTGGGGCTTCGATGCACCCAAAGCTTGGCTGGGGGCGAAACTACTCGAGCAACCGAACCAAGACGCTGAAGCGCTGCTGACCCGTTGGTTTGCGGCCGCCTATGGACCAGCGGCGGAACCCATGCGCGCGGCTTATCGGATCGTCGAAGCCGCCTGGACGCGCGATGCCCAGGTGGGCGGCGCTAACCAATGGATTCGGCACTTCCGCGAGGAAAGCTCGGCGGCTGTGTTGACCGAAGACGAAGTCGCCCGCCTCTCAGCTTATGTTGCGCAAGCGGAGGCCGCCCTCGCTGAAAACGATAAGCTGACCTTCCGCTTACAGAATCAGCGCTGGCGCCTGCAGCAATTCGTCGATGCCTGGACGCTCTCCGTAAAATTCCGTCGGGTCCACGCTGCCCGGATAGCTTCGGCCCAAACTAGCTTAAAGGCCCTCACGTGCCTCCAGCGTCTCATCAAGGCCGAAACCGATTTCCAAGCACACCAGCAACGCTTCAACATCGCCTGGGGAGCCTATAGCCTGCCTGTGCATTGGTTGGAATTCATCCCGACCGATCCCCGTCAGGAATTCTGCACCGCCGCCTTCGCACTCCCGGAGCTCCGTGGAGAGTTGCCTGCGTTGACCTCGACTGACATGACCGGACTCAGCGACCTCAACCGCTTCTGGCTGGAGCGTGCAGATGAGGCCGTCGTGACCTCGCGTCTGGCGACCACCGAAGCCCTCTTTGAGGCGTGGCAGTTTCGCCGGGCTAACCAGCAATTCAGTGTCGTCTCCGCTGGCACCGGCCTCATCCAAGTCACCCGTGACGCTGGCACGTTAACGCGCTCCCAGCCAATTACGGAAGGTTGCTTCGTACAGCTCGCCGTGAAACTGACGGGCCACGAGCCCACGCGGGACGTTCGCCTGACGATGACCTTCAAGGGGAGCGGGAAGCCCCTAACCCGCACGATCCGTTGCACGCCAGAGTCGGGCGGCCTCATCTTGCCTGCTCCCAAGGGAGCGACTGAAGTAGAGTTTGCCATCGTCTTCGAAAATGGGGTCACCCTATTGTCCGTTGAAACGGCAGTGCTCACGCCTCGGCGCTAATCATGGTCAAACGTCTCTTCGATATCTGCTTCTCGCTCGGTTGGCTGATTCTCTTCAGTCCGCTACTAGTGGGCGTGGCTGTCTTAGTACGCTTCAAACTAGGCTCACCTATTCTATTCATGCAGGAACGCCCTGGCCGTCACGGGAGGCCCTTTAAGGTCGTGAAGTTTCGGACGATGACCGATGGCGTCGACGCCACCGGCAAGCCGTTACCCGATGAGGTTCGCCTGACAGCCTTTGGGCGGTTCCTCCGCTCGACGACGCTCGACGAGTTTCCGCAGATGTGGAACGTGTTGCTGGGTGATATGAGCGTCGTCGGCCCACGCCCTCTACTCATGCGGTACCTGCCACGTTATAACGCCTTCCAGGCTCAGCGCATGCTCGTGAAGCCTGGCGCGACTGGTTGGGCGCAGGTCAACGGCCGCAACGCCCTGACTTGGGACGAGAAATTCGCCCTCGACGTTTGGTATGTCCAAAACCAAAGCCTCTGGCTGGATCTCCGCATCGTCGTCAAAACCTTCTTCGTGGTTTTTGGACGGCGTAACGTGAACTCTGCGAGCGCCGCCACGATGGAAGAGTTCATGGGTGACGGAAAATAACCTGTCATCTGGGCACAAAAAAGCCGCACAGGGTGCGGCACTTGAAACTACTTTAGCTTTCGACTAGCGGGGGCGAGTTAGTGGACTGAAATTAGGAAAGTTTACTGACGATGGCGGCCACGCGATTGGCGAAGACGGCCGGCCCATGAGTGGCGGCGCGGGCGCGTGATTCGGCCTGGGCACGGCCAAGGGCAGAGTCATCGGACGACGCGAGTTGCAAGATGGCTTGAGCTAACGCGGAGCGGTCGCCGGCGGGAAACTCAGCGGCATTCTTCTCGGTCGCAAAATCGTGACGGGAGCCGATGCTGGTGGAAAGCAGTAGCTGGCAGCCGGAGAGGGCCGCTTCGTGCACAACGAGCCCCCAAGCCTCTCGATAGCTTGGTAAGGCGAAGATACGTGCCGACCGGTAAAGCGCCCCGAGTTCGGCGGGCTGAACGAAACCATGGACCTGGATGCGCGGGTGCGTCGGAATCTTATCCTGGAAGGGGCCGCTGCCATACAGGTGTAGCTCCCACTCCGGGAGTTGGTCGGCGACTGACGCGAAGGCAGTGGCGAGGCCTACGCAGTCTTTATTCTCAACATACGATCCAACGAATATGATACGCTTGGGGCGTGATGCTAGCGGTGGGCCGTCAAAGAAAATCGCTGGGTCCGCCCCCAGTAGGCCTTCGAAGATTTCTTCATCGGTAAAGCCATACCAACGGGCGACGCGCCGTCCGGAAACGCTCGCCACTAGGACCGCCGAAAACTTCCGCTTCCGGGCGAGGCGGAACCAGAGCCCACCCAGCCACTGGCGAAGATCGCCGCGCCAACAACTGTCCATCTGCAGGCAGACCTTGCCGCCGGCGGCGCGAACCTCATCGCCCAAAGTATTGAAGGACTGACAGGCCCAGCCTGCCTGGAAGAAGACCTTCGGGACAGCCAATCCGAGGTCCGCCCAGCGGACGGACTGCGCCGCCGCCACCCAATGAATCGGTTGCCCAAGGGCCGCTTCCATCCCCTGAATGGGCACCTCTGGTCGGGTCCCGATGACCGGACAGGCTTGGCCGAGCTGCGCGATGGCGGGACGTAGCTGACGGGCGGCAAATTGCGGGAGGCCCTGCCAAGAAAAAGCGGTGCTCATTTGTTGCTTACTGCAGATTGGGCTTCGCGACGCATGGTAAGATAATAGATTCCGGCGCAAAGTAGACCGAGGATGCCCGTGGGAATTAGGCCCCAGAAATCGCCCACCGCGGAAGTCACGCTCCACTGGGCTGCGGCTAAGACGGTGCCCGCCAAGACTGCCCATGCCCACGTCCGAGCACCAATCCAGTGTCCAGTCCGCCAGCGCATGACTAACGTCATCAAGACCGCATAAGCCACATAGCCAGCGGCAAACGCAATCGCAGCCCCGGACAAGCCGAGCGGACCAATTAACGCCAACGGTAAGAGTCCCAAGATCAGGTTAGAAATTAGCTCTACAACCAGCACCGAGCGCGTGGAGCCTCGAGCCTGGAGCCAAAAACCCATTGGCCAAGAAATCAAACGGAAGAACACGCCCCAGACCATCCAGGCGAGCAAGGGAATCGCGGGGTCGAATTGGTCGGCCGTGTACAGCCAATGAATGCAGACCCTCCCCATCGTCAGTAAAGCCGCCAACAACGGCAGCGCCAAGAGCAGCCCAGCCTGAATCTGCTTTTCGACCAGCGCACGGGCTTCGGTTTCATCTTTGGCCGCGGCGACGCGCGGGAAGAAATCCGTCGCCATCGCCGCAAAGACAAAACCGGGTAAACTACTCGCGATGGCCAAGGCCGCTTGATAATGTCCCGCCGCTACTAATCCAAACTCACGTAAGACAATCCAGCGAGCCACGTAGGCCGACAATTGCGAGAGCAACCCAACCACCATCAAGGCGCCGCCCAGCTGGAGTAATTCGCGGATAAGCGCGCGATCAGGCGCAGCGTCGGTTATCGCTGGGCAGTGCTTACGCGCTGCCATCCACATAAAAACGGCGGGGGCACCGGTCGCCACGAGGATGCCGAGGGTGACCCCAATGAGTGAATACCCTGCTTGGTGGCAGAGATAAATCAGCGGCAGACCCAAGAGCACGCCCGCAAAGGCGGATAGGACTTGGGTCGTGGCCAGCGCGCGTAGATGGCCGCGAGACTGTAACAAGGCGCCCCACATACCCGCTGCGACTAAGAGAGGGACCGCCAGTCCCGCCAGTCCCAACTCCAAGATGTGTCGATCGTTGGGCTGGAAGGTCCACCGTCCAATCGGCACAAAGAGTAACCCAACTGCTAAGAGTCCGAACCAGCTGAGACGAATCCCCAGCCAGCGAACGGCGGCCATCTTGGCGGCTTGTTCGTCCGGCGTGGCGGAAGCCACCGTGCGCACGCCGGCGGTCGCCAAGCCCCACCCTGCGGCCATCGCAACTAGTCCATTAAAGGAAACCAAGATGCCCGCCAGGCCAACGCCCTCTGGGCCGACCATCAAGGCAATCGCTTTGGTACGGAAAAAAGCCGCCACCAATACCAAAATCGAGGCTCCGCCCATGAGCGCACTCGAACGAAGGATGCGGGCGAAAGCCATGCGGACGTTACTTGAGGACGGAGTTCACGCCAGCGATGACGCGGTCGCGGTCCTCGACGGACATTCCTGAGCCCGAAGGTAGACAAAGCCCTTGGGCGAAGAGGCCTTCGGCAACTTGACCGCCAAAGTATTCAGCCCCTGCGAAAACCGGCTGCAGGTGCAAGGGTTTCCAAATCGGCCGTGCTTCGATGTCGAGCTTCTCTAAGGCAAGCCTCACGTCATCCGTGGTGGCCCCCACCTTCGTCGGATCAATCGTCAGACACGACAACCAGTGCGTGGACTCGCCCCAAGATGCCTCGGGCTGCATGACAATACCAGGGCAAGGAGCGAAGGCTTTTTGGTAGGCGCGATAGTGATCGCGACGGCGGGTGACCTTGCCGGCCAAGCGGAGCAACTGGCCACGGCCAATCGCCGCGCAAATATTGCTGAGGCGATAGTTATACCCAATCGTTGAGTGCTGGTAGTGAGCAGCGGCGTCGCGCGCTTGGGTGGCCAGGAAACGGGCCTGCTGCGCGAGCTCCGCATTATCGGTGACAAGCATACCGCCCCCCGAGGTCGTAATGATCTTATTGCCGTTGAAAGAATGAATACCAAAGAGCCCATGGGAGCCGGGGCTCGTTTCCCCGTAACTGGCGCCCAGCGCTTCGGCGGCGTCTTCAATCAACTTCACGCCATAGCGCTCACAACAGGCCTTGATGGGTGCGATGTCAGCGGACTGACCATAGAGGTGGACTAAGACCAGGGCTTTAGGCGTCCGACCAGCCTTGGCCTTCCGTTCAATAACCTCACAGGCCACCGCCGGATCCATATTCCAACTCTGGGCTTCCGAGTCGATGAACACCGGCTTGGCGCCCAGATAGGTAATCGGTGCCGCCGAAGCGATGAAGGTGAGCGTCGAGCACAGGACTTCGTCACCCGGACCCACCCCGGCGAGCCGCAGCGCTAAGTGTAAAGCGGCGGTGCCAGAGGAGACGCCGACGGCGTGGCGCGAACCAACGACCTCGGCAAACTCGCGCTCAAAGGCATCGAGCTGCGGGCCCACGGGCGCGACCCAGTTGGACTCGAACGCTTCGAGCACGAACTCAACCTCGGCACTGCCGACGTCAGGGGGAGAAAGGTAAAGGCGGGGCATGGGTGCTTTCAGGTGGAAAGGTGGAAATCGGAGCAAAGCTCCGGTGCAAAGGTGCAAAGGTCTTTCCAAAAAACTCCTAGGTTTGAGTGAGTAATGATTGGAACGCAGAACAGTTGATGCCTCGGCAGGGGGAAGTTCATTGGACTAGTGGCTACAATCACTAGATTTGAAGAAATTGAGGCCTGGAAGACCGCGGAGTTCATGGTCGTTAAAGTATATGCCCTCCTGGCAGACGGTCCAGGGGCCAGAGACTGGGCGCTGAAAGACCAACTACAGCGAGCATCTGTATCTATTATGTGTAATATCGCCGAAGGCTTTGAGAGCCGATCGGACCGTACATTCTACGACATGCTCCGCCGCGCTAAAGGCTCGTGCGGTGAAGTCAGGACCTTGGTCCATATCGCCGGAAAGATTGGGTATATCTCAGAGGAAAAGGTCACTGCGATGATGCCAATCTGCCTAAAATGCTCGGGCCAACTTCAAGCCCTGATGTCACACCTGGAAACCACCCGGCCAGAAGTTCCCAGCCGAAAGCCTTGGTGATCGTACCTGTCTTCACTTTTTCACTTTTGCACAAGCCGGAGGCGGGTTGCACTTTTACACGCTCTCACTTCCACTCCCGATCTGAAAAAACTCCCAGCCCTTGTAACGCTTGCAGGAGTTCCCGGTTTGCCGGGTCAGCGAGGATTTGGTCTACCGGAAGGTTGGAGGAGACGCGGATAAACATCTGCTCGCTCTTCTGGTTGAGGCCGTAGGTGCGGATATCCTTCCAGAGTAAAGGCAGGCGCTCGAGCCGGCCAACGAGGCCGTCGCGCCAACCCGCCGATTGCTCTTCGTATCGGTTAGGTTGGCCGTTCACGAGATGCCAGAAAGCTACGTTCTGCCGGCCACCTGAGGGAACGAGATACTGGCCATACTCATAAGGCAATAAGGGCCGTCCGCCGACTTGCGCGGTGACCGCGTATTTACGCTCGGTACGGATACAGCCGTTATTGACCCAGCAAGAATCGGGGTTGTGTGAACCTGCATCGACGACCGAGACCTTACCGGGCTCCCAGTAAGCGACGTAGACCAAGATGGACGTTTCCCCCCGGACGTAGATTGCTTGGGCGGCCTGGCTGAAATTTAAGATGCCTTGGACGTTCATGTTCGCGGCTTTGCCGTCCGCCACGGGGATATCGCGGCGCGTCCAGCCAGCAACGTTGCGAGGCAAGGCATCCACGACTTGGCCTGTGAAGCGGCGATCGCGATGTGAGAAATATTCCGCCGCGACCACGAGGCCGAGCAGCAGGACGAGGCAGACGGCCCCGACAAAGAGGAGGGCTTTACGCATTTAGAGGACCCGCGCAGGGTTGCCGATAACGGTGACGCCGGCGGGCACATCTCGGATAACCACGGCTCCAGCACCTAGCGTGGCGCCGCTGCCGATGGACTGACCTGGGATAATCGAAACCCGGCTACCCATAAAAACGCGGTCGGCGACTTGCACCCGGCCCGTCACATCGCAATGCGCACTCAACGTCGACCAGGCGCCGATTGAAGCGTCATGTCCAACCGTCGTGTGGAGGTTGAGCATGACGAAGTCGCCCAAGACAATATCGGCACTCGCGATGGCGCCGGGACAGAGAACGACCCCGTGCCCAAGTTTAACACGTTCACCGACCAACGCGCGGGGATGGATGAAAGTTAGGAAATTAGCTCCAGCGGCGAGTAAGGGTTGCAGGAGCTTTTCCTTCACCGGCGGGAGCCCAAGGCCACAGAGGTAAAGTTTGTCCGGAGCGACCACGTGGCCCGTGAGCGGCCGGACGGGGGCAAAGGAGCCGAACGACTGCAACGCTTGGGAATTATCATCGAGGAAACCCTCGAGCTCCCAAGCTTGGCCACAATCTGGGTGCTGACTTGCCCAGACATAGAGTTCACGGCCGAAGCCGCCGGCACCCACGATTAATAGTTTTTTCATAGTCGCTAAGGAAGGAATTTAAGGAGGTCACCGACGGTCGTACACCCACGGACTTGCGCACCTGTCACCACCAAGCCGTGCTGGGTTTCGCAATGTAAGATAACGAGCAGTACCGCCAAGGAGCCCCAGTGAGGGAGCGTCGCTAACGGCGTGTGTTCGGTGGCCCCGACGAAGACATCTACGTCGGCCTGCAGGGCCTGGAGTTTTTCGGCGGAGGTCATTTGGAATGAGGATAGGGCTGAATCGGTGCGACGACGAGTGGGCCGAACTCCGCCGCCACGGCACCCCAAGACCACCCCACCCCATACCCGCAGAGCACGAGCTTCAGCGCACGAGAAGAAAGCGGTTCGGAGAAGGCATGAATTAAGGCGCAAGGAATCGAGGCAGAGCTCTGATTGCCGTATTGCTCGACAACTTCGCTCGGCGTCTTCTCTGCCGGGAAGCCGCACTTGCGCCCGACCGTGGAGATGACAAAGCGGTTTGCTTGGTGCAGGACCAAGCCGTCCGTCGCCGCGACCGTATAATGGGCGTGACGCATGACGGCGGCCACCGCGGGGGGCGCTTGGCGGAGCGAAAAGTTAAACACTTCCCCGCCCTGCATGGCCAAATTGGCGGCATGACGGACGTTGCCGTCCAAGTCAGGAATCTCCGTCAAGGGCTTGCAGTCGTGCGGCATTCGCGCACCGCCTTGAGGAACGATGATGGCATTTGCGCCCGCGCCGTCGGCGCCTAACTCAAAATGCCACGCGGCCGATATGCCCGTGCGTTCAATCAACGCGGCCGAACCGGCATCGCCGAAGAGTGGATCTGCCGAACGATCTCGCGGATGGGTCAACCGCGAGAGCGTATCGCCGGCACACAACAGCACGCGGGCGGCGCCCCCATGCGCACAGAGGAGTGCGGCCTGCTGGAGTCCGTAGACCCATCCGGAGCAACCGAGTGATAGGTCGAACGCGGCGGCGCCCGTCGCAAGGCCCAAGCGGCCATGCAGTAAAGAGGCGTTATTGGGCTGAGAATGGTCGGGGGTCTGCGTGACGAAAATCACGGCGTCGATGGAGGAGGCATCCAAGCCCGAGGCGTCTAATAAGCGTCGGGCGGCGTCTTCGCAGAGGTCCATGGCCGTGATGCCAGGCGCGGCTACCTTACGTTCACGTAAACCAACCGTTTGCGCGGTCCGCTCTAGCATCACCCGGTCGAGGCCTAAGGCTAGGCCATCCGCGATAAAATCGCGAGTCAGCGAACCAGTAGATACGGCGAGCCCGGCTAGACGGACGTTAGAGATGGAACTTTGCATGGTGAAATTATCGTTGAGCGAATTGCCGAAGCCAGGACTCGATACACAGCACCCCCAGTAAAGGGTAAGTGGCGTCGACTTCGCCCCGGCGGTCGGCATCCAGCAAGGCAATCACGCCAGCCCCCGTGAAAACCCCTGTGCCGTCGAGTCGGCCTTCCGCGGCCAGACGACGGAGCTGCGGTCCATAGACTTCGTGGAAGAAACCGCGGAGCGGCAGGCCAAAGCCGGCCTTCGGTCGGTCGAGGACTTCGTTGGGCACGAGGCCGCGCAAGGCGCGACGGAAGAGATACTTGGTTTCGCCCCCATGGATGCGTTGCTTGTCCGTGAGCCTTTCGGCAAACGAAGCGAGGTCAGCGTCGAGCAGTGGAACGCGAATCTCCACCCCACACGCCATGCCCATCTTGTCCTTATAATTAAGGTTATGGCTCGCGAGGAAGAAGCTGCGATCGAGATGAAGCATCCGACTCAATCGTGTCACTCCCTCTGGCAAGTTGGCCAGCGAGCCCGTCAGGAGATCTGTAGACCGGCGGTGCCCGAGAGTTTCACGGAAATCCGCCCCCAGCATCGGCAGCATGGCCTCATGCCCCAGCCAGAGGAAATAGCTCGCGAGACGCTCATCGGGTTCCGCATCCGCATGCGCGAACAATTTACTCAGTCGGCGGGAGAGTGGGTTCGTCTGTGAGTTACCTGAGGTCAACTGACGTAACCCCGCCCGGAGCGGTTTAGGCCACCAGCCCCAGTAGCGCTCAGACTGCAAAGCTTGGTGGCGCCGGTAACCGCTAAAAAGATCGTCGCCGCCCGCACCAGAAAGAAGGACTTTCACGCCACGCTCTCGGGCCGCCCGACTGATAGCGTACGTCATGAACGCTGCTGGATCGGGTGTCGGTTCATCCAGCATCCAGACCAAGCGGTCCACGTCCTGAATCGCGGCGGACTCTTGGCTGACCGCGTACAAAGGGATGCCCAAGCGTTTCGCCGCTAATTGAGCGTAAGGAAAATCATCCGCAATCCCCTCCTTACCTCGGAGGCTTTCAATTGGTGACGCCACCGTGAAGCATGGATAGCGAGACCCCTCACCGAGCGCTTGGACGGAGAGGACCGCCAGCGCCGTCGAGTCGACGCCCCCGGAAAGAAAGCCCCCAATGGGTACATCCGATACCAATTGCCGGCGCACCGCCTGCTGCAGGTAAGAGCGACAGGCTTCGACCGCGTCGACCGTGCTGAGGTCGTGCGGACCTTGTTCATTGGGACGGGCTGCGAACCGGCGGATAACGGACGCGGTACCGTCTTTCCATTCCATGATTTCGCCCGGCTGCAACTTACGCACCCCCAGCGCAGGCGTCAGGTCAGCGGGCGCATAAAGCAAAGTCAGGTAAGATGCGATGGCGACGGGGTCAGGGGACCAATCGATACCGGGCACCGGCCGGAGTGCCTTGATTTCGGAAGCGAAGGCGTAGCCGGCCGCGGTGCGAGTCCAATAGAGCGGCTTCACGCCAGCGGCGTCGCGGACTAAAATCATCCGGCGCTCCGCCGGAAACCAAGCGGCGAAGGCAAAGATGCCGTTCAGCCAAGGCAGACATTTCTCGCCGAAGCGCGCCAGTAATTCAACGAGTACTTCCGTGTCGCTCGACCCACGGAAAGTCACCCCTTCACTGGTGAGGCGATCCCGTAGTTCGCGGAAGTTATAGATCTCCCCGTTAAAAGTCACCACCACCCGGCGGTCGGCCGACGCCATCGGTTGTGCCCCCGCTGGGGACAGGTCGATAATCGCTAAGCGCGCATGCGCTAGGCCGACGCGCCCTTCCGCCCAAGCCCCTTGGCCGTCGGGACCGCGATGCGCGATAGCTGCACCCATTTCAGGGAGCAAGGCAGGGGTAAAGTCTCCGAAGTATCCAGCGATGCCGCACATGTTAAGTTTGTAGGCCCTGAAAAGGCTTCCCCTCGCTCAACCAAGCAAGCAGCCCCGCCAAATCATCCTGCACTTTGGTAATGGAAGCGGGGGCGGGATGCCCCGAGCACCTCGCAACGAGATCCGCGATGGACTCAGGCGAATAGGGGTCAAAGACCGCAAAGGGTTCGACCACCGCCCGAACGTACGGACGATCGGCGGCTAACACGGCACACTGGGCATCGGCCGCTTCGATTAAACCTAACCCGAAACTTTCCACTAACGATGGATAAATCTGGTAGCCACACTGTGCGTAGATCGGGGCCGGCGGAGCGTACCCATGGTTAGTGATACGGGCACCCGCCGCCTGCAGGGTTGCGATTTCCGCCAGTATCGCTGGGTAAGCCGTAGTCACGGTGAGATGCAGGCTGGGGCGGAGCCCGCGAGCGAGCAAGAGGCGCCAGGCGCCAAGGAGCCGGTGGTGGTTCTTATGCGGGTGTGCCTCGCTGACATAGGCGAACTGATCCCACTGGCGCGCACCCGCGGACTGTAGCGCTGAACGAGAAAAGGCAAAAAATGGCTGGACGGCGACCTGGGCACGGCCCGCGATGATTGGCTGCAGGGCCGCCACCATATTGACCGTTTGGACAAGGAAAGTGTCAGTGTTGCGAGCGTAGTGACGAATATAGGCCATCTTCAAACGGGCGATACGTCGATCACGGGCTGACTGCTGCGGATACTCCTCGCAGAAAAGGAGATTGTGAAAATACGTTGCCGTGGGCACCGGCAACTTAAGCAGGGGCGGAACGTTGCCAAAGCAAAGCACCCGTGAGAAATCCTGCCCATGAGCTTGGTAAAAGCGGCGACGGGCGAAATGATCAGGCGCCGCATCGTAGACCTTACAACCGGCCGTATC
>CAIYAN010000270.1 GCA_903924185.1 uncultured Opitutia bacterium
AAAGATCCCCGCGGGCACCCAAGGCGGCACCACCTTCCGCCTCAAGGGAGAGGGGATGCCTAAGCTCCGTGGCGGCACTTGCGGCGACCTCTTAGTGCGCGTCGACATCGACGTACCTAAGAAGCTGACGGATGCCCAGCGGGCCGCCCTGCAGGCCTATGCCGATGCTTCCAATGATGGAGCCACTCCGGTGTCCGATACCTGGAAGCATAAGTTCCGGAAGTTCTTCTCCTGACCTTGCGGTCAGACGGCCGCGACCCTACGTTGCCGTTCATGCCACGTGACCCTGGCCAGACCGATCGACTCATCCGCCGTTTACGGTGGGATGAACTCGACCCGGCTTGGTTGCGTCGCTTGGCGGAAATGGCCCGCGCCGAAGATATTGCCGGCGGTGGTCTCTTGCACCCGCTCGCCCGCTCCGGCGATCCGTCGGCCGCCTTGCTCGTGGCCTCGGGTCGCCGCGCCCACGCCCGCTTGGTCTCCCGCGGGGAATACGTCATCGCTGGCCTCGGCCTCCTCGAGCCCATCCTTTCGGTCTACGGTGGCGCCTGCCAAGTTCGCCCGCTCGTCGCCGACGGCACGGCGATTTCCCGCGGCACCGTCGTGGCTGAACTAGAAGGTCCCGCGACCGAATTATTGACGGCCGAACGGACACTTCTGAATTTTATCCAGCGGCTCACGGGCGTGGCGACGCAAACGCAGATCTATGTCCGTGCGCTGGGTTCCTCGCCCTCGCGGCTGCTAGATACGCGCAAGACGACGCCCGGCTTCCGTATGCTGGAAAAATACGCGGTCGGCCAAGGGGGCGGCTACAACCACCGCCTCGGGCTCTTCGACCGTATCATGGTGAAGGACAACCATCTCGCCGCAGGGGAAGCCACTGGGTCGCAACGCTTGACCGACCTCGTCCAGGCGGCGCGGGCTTCGCGCCCGGACTTACTCGTCGAAGTGGAAGTCGATGCGGTGACACAAATCGAGCCAGTGTTGGCCGCCGGGGCAGACATCGTCTTACTGGATAATTTTTCTTTAGTCCAATTGCGCACGGCGCTCCCGCTCCTCCGCGGTCGTGCTTGGTCCGAGGTCAGCGGCGGGGTTAACCTCGCAACGCTTCCGCTCATCGGCGAACTCAACCCCGACTTTATTTCCTGCGGTGCGCTGACCCACGCGGCGACTTGGGCGGATATCGGTCTCGACTGGGCTTGAACCATGCCCGCCCTCGACAGCAGCATTCTGGTGGCGTTCCTCGAAGCCGGCGACCAACCCGTCAGTGGCGACCGCTTGGCGAAGGAACTCGGTATCTCGCGCGTCGCCGTCTGGAGTCGCCTCGAGCGTTTACGCGCGGCGGGCTTCACGTTTAAGGCCTCGACGCGGAAGGGGTATATTTTAACGGATGTGCCCCGCGAACTGAACGCCGCTTGGCTCGGTGCTCAGCTGCGGCGGCGCAAGGTGGTTCCGGAAGTTGAATTGCTCGCTGAAGTCGATAGCACGAATTCAGAAGCGGAGCGCCGGCTGGCCGCGGGGCAGGAAGCGCCGTTCGCCGTGCTGGCCCGAGCCCAAAGTGCTGGCCGTGGTCGCCTCGGTCGTCGTTGGCACAGCACCCCCGCAGGTAATCTTTACATGTCCTTAGCCTTCCGGCCGTTCATCCCGCCGGAAAACCTGAAGCCCTTCACGATCTGGATGGGCCTTGCGCTTTGTGCCCACGTTGAAGCGGCCTATGAGGTGAAGCTCGGCCTGAAATGGCCCAATGACTTATTATCCGCCGACGGTCGTAAGGTCGCCGGGATGCTCACGGAGGCCCGCCTCGACGCCGACGCGGTTCGCGAGCTGGTCTTCGGGCTCGGCCTCAATGTATCTTCCAAGTCTAAAGACTTTCCGCCGGACTTGCGGGCAATCGCGGCTTCGTTGGAGTTGGCCGGTGCAACGTCCCTTGATGTCAACCGCGTGGCCGCGGAAGTGCTCGCCGCCTTATTCGCGGCCTGGGAGCAATTTATTGACGGGACTTGGATGCCGACCTTCCGGGCGCGCTGGCAGCGCTATGATGTGCTCACAGGCCGCTCGGTGCGTGTCGGTTTACGGGGTGAGCCCGTTGCCGGCATCGTCGACGGTATCGATGACGAGGGCTCCTTAATTCTCCGCACGGGCGGTGGTCGTAAGACCATCGTTTCCTCTGGTGAGGTCACCCTACGGAAGGAATGATCGTGCAACCTTGCCCTCGTCACCCGCCTCGCTAACTTCCCCCCGTGGCCATCCTTTGTCTCGATGTCGGTAACACCCACGCCCACTGGGGTCTGGTCGCTGGCCGTGAAATCCTCGCCCACGGTGAGCTCCCGACGGCGGCCTTGTCGACCGATGCGCTCCGCACGCTTTTAACCGAGCATGCACCGACGGGAATCGCCCTCGCGAGCGTGGTGCCCACGGCGACCGCGACCATTGAGCCCGTCCTACTCGGTAGTGGCTTGCCTTACCATCACCTGCGGCATGACACCGTCTGCGGGTTGGGCTTTGATTACCCTCGGCCCGCCGAAGTGGGCCAAGATCGCCTCGCCGATTGCGTCGGGGCTCAGCTCGTCGTCGGCGCACCCGCAGTCATCGTCGGCATGGGTACCGCGACGACGGTGGATATCTTGACCGATAAGGGCTACGCTGGCGGCATCATCGCTCCCGGCCTCGGGGTGATGACGCGCTACCTCCACGAGCGCACCGCTTTGCTGCCAGCCTTGGATCCCGCTGACGTGCTTGGCGGTCCCGCTATCGGGAAGTCGACGGTCGACGCCATGCGCTCGGGCTGTGCCCTTGGGTTCGCGGGCATGATCGGCGCTTTGCTCGATGCCGTGACGGTCGAATTAACCAAACAGGGCGGCCAACCCCCTGCCGTGATTGTCACCGGTGGCGCTGCCGTCTATCTCCCCGCTAGCTGGCGCGATCGCGTCCGCCATGAACCCCACCTGACCTTACTCGGCCTAGCCGAGTCCCATCGTCGCTCCCGCGCATGACCCCCGAAGAATCCAACGCCAAGCTTCGTCGACTCGTACCCTGGCTGGGCGGAGCAGTCATCGCCGTCGTCATCGGCGGCGTGGCCCTCGCCTTGGCCACTAAGCGTGAGGGACCCTGGGTCTTGGTCGCCGCCGACGTGGTCTTCACGCTCGTCCTGCTCATCGCCCTGTGGCGCGCGCTCGGACGGAAGCGTTAGGCCTTCGTCATTTTTAGGAGTTCCTTCCGGCGGTTCTTGATCTCGGTGCAGCCGGATTTCGCCAGGCGGTCCGTCGAGAAGGCTTCCACGGTCAAGGAGGCCACGGCCGTTCCGTAGACCATCGCCTGGCGGAGGGTGGCAAAGTCGGTCGTCCCGGCCGCCGCCAGGTAGCCCAAGAGGGCCCCGGCGAAGCTGTCGCCCGCCCCGGTGGGGTCCCGGAGCTCGGTGACAGGGAAGGCGGGCAGGGTAAAGAGGCCTTCCTCATGGAAGAGCACCGCCCCGTGTTCGCCCTTCTTGATAATGACCGTCCGGCATCCGTGCGTCCGGAGGTGCTTGCCCGCCACAATGACGTTGGCCTCACCCGTCAACTTAGCTGCTTCGGAATCATTCACGACCAATAAGTCGGAGCGACGCATGACTTCACCGAGCATCTCCCGCTGCGTTTCAATCCAGATATCGATGGTGTCGACGAGGACGAACTTGGGCGCGGTGAGCTGGTTGAGGACCGCCAACTGGAGGTCGGGGCGGATATTGCCGAGCATGACATACGGCATCGCTTGTTGGAGTTCCGTGAGGCGCGGCTGAAAGCGCTCAAAGACGTTGAGTTGGAGATCCTCGGTGTCACGGCGGTTATAGTTCTCGTGGTAACGACCGCGCCAAGCAAACGTCCGTCCCGTCTCATCGAGTTGTAGTCCCGATAGGTCGATGCCGCGCTTGGCGAGTTTCTTGCGGTCGCGGTCGCGGAAGTCGTGGCCGACGACCCCGACGATGTGCGGCGGTGCGAAGTAGCTAGCCGCGAGACACGCGTATGAGGCGCTGCCCCCGAGGATACGCTCCCCCGTTGCGTGCGGAGTGATAATGCTATCGTAGGCGACGGAGCCGATGACGAGAACGTTGTCGGGTGTGGCGAGGCCTTTGACTTTGATGCGGCGAGGAGGGGTCATGTAAAGAGTTCGGGTTTGGCTTCGCGCAGGCGGAAGAGGGCGAGCAGTGCGAGGCTGTGAGTGTGCGGCGAGGCGAGGGCGTTCTGCAAGGCTACGCGCGGAGCGACGCTCAACACCTGCAGCTCCTCGTGTTCATCCGGGGCCTTCGTGCCGATGGCGCGAACCCCCTCGAGTAGCACGAAATGGCAGCGATTACGCTGAATTGCCGGGTTTGGCGCACAACTGCCGAGGAGCGTGGCGCGGCCGCCCGCGAAGCCGGTTTCTTCTTCGGTCTCGCGCACCGCAGCGAGCACGGGGTCTTCACCGGTGTCGATGACGCCGCCGGGCGTTTCGGTGGAGAGGTCCTGCAAGCCAAAGCGAAATTGGCGGACCATCACCAAGCGACCATCGTCGGTCAGCGGCAACGCGAGCACCCAGTCGTTGGCGTGAATCACAAAAAAATCACCCTCTCGTTTATCGAGAGGGTGATGAGAGTGTTCCTTGTAAACCCGAAAGACCTTACAGTCGGCATGCAGCGCTTCGTGCTGGACGGACCAGCGGGCGGGCGCAGACATGGGCTGAGGCTTACTTGGTCTTCAGAACCTGACCGATCTGCATCTTGTTGGGATTAACGCTAGGATTCAGATCCTGCAGCGCCTTCAACGAGATGCCGGCCTTCTTAGCGATACCGGAGAGCGTGTCGCCCTTCTGCACAGCTACGGAACCAGGACCAACGACGACTGCCTTGCTGCCAGCACCACCGGTGGTGGGTGCGGCGGCCTTGGCCTTGACCGCTGCTTGGAGGGCGGCGATGGCGTCTTGGAAAGACTTATTGTTGGTATCAGCGCTGGACTTGATGTTGCCGAGTTCGGCAGTGATCGCGGAGAGGTCGGCGGCGTTGGCCTTTTGGGCGAGCGCGGCGCTCACTTCGGCCGCAGAGTCAGTAGCCTTGGTGGCTGCGACGGTGGCGGCTTCGGCAGAACCCTTCGCCTTCAGGGCGAGGACGAGGCCGGCGGCGCCAAGGGCGAAGCCGACAATGCCCACGATGAGCGGGAGCTTGGATTCAGAGGAGGAGGAGGAGATGCTGTCGTTTTCCATAGTGGAGAGGATGATTCGGGTTGGAACGAGTTGAGATTAGCGGATTGACAGGGACGGCAATACAAAATCATCATGCAAGTCGGGTTTTCGGGCAGTATCTCAATTGGTAGAGTCCCTGCTTTGGGAGCAGGGTGTTGCAGGTTCAAGTCCTGTCTGCCCGACCACCCGGTTACTTTCTACTGTCCTCGGACAGTCAGGAGTAACGTAGCGACTCACCATCCTTGACGACGGTGACGTGATTAGCCCCGCCTGGCTGGGTCGAAGCTTCCGTCCGACCGACGACCCGCGCTTCCAGTTGGAGGCCAGCGGCGACCGCCAGGACGGCGGGAACGTCTGCTGGGTCGACGTAGACCTCTAAGCGGTGTCCCATGTTATAAACCTTATGCATTTCCTCGGGTTCTGTGCCGCTGGCTTGCGCGATGGCCGCAAAGACTGGGGGGACCGGGAAGAGATTATCTTTGATAAAATGAACGTGGGTCCCGAAGCGCTTGCACTTGGTCTGGCCGCCGCCCGAGCAGTGGATCAGGCCGCGGACGCGCTCCCGGCCGAGGGTCTGGAGGAGCTGGAGGGCAAAGGGGGCGTAGGTCCGGGTCGGCGAGAGCAGAGCCTGCCCGACGGTCAAAGATGAGCCCGGGAGCGGGTCCGTCAGGCGATAGGGGCCGCAGTAGGCCAAATCGGCCGGCATGGCCCGGTCGTAGGTCTCGGGGTACTTCTGGGCGTAATAGTTGGCCAAGAGTTCGTGCCGGGCACTGGTCAGGCCATTCGACCCAATCCCACTGTTCTCGCCCGCTTCATAGGCGCAGCGGCCGCCCGCGGCGAGGCCGACAATCGCTAAGCCCGGCGTGATGCGCGCGGCGTCGATGACGTCGCTGCGGCGGAGAATTGCGGTGGCCGTGGAATCTACCGTCAGCGTGGGAGTGAGGTCGCCGACGTCCGCCGTTTCGCCCCCGCCCGAGCGGATGCCAAAGCCTTGCGCGCGCAGCATCGCGAGGACTTCTTCCGTGCCTTCAATCAACTGAGCGAGGATGGCCCCAGGAATTGCCTTGGCGTTACGGTTAATGGTCGAAGAGAGGATGACGCCTTCGGTCACGCCGACGCAGAGGAGGTCATCGATGTTCATGATGATGCTGTCCTGCGCAATGCCGCGGAAGACGGTCGCATCGCCGGTTTCCTTCCACCAGAGGTAAGCGAGTAAGGCTTTCGTGCCCGAACCGTCCGAGTGCGTCACGACGCAACGCTGCGCATCGCCCGTGAGATGGTCTTCGGTGATCTTACAGAACGCCCCAGGGAAAAGGCCGCGGTCGAGCTTATCGACGGCGGCGTGCACTTCGTTCTTCGAGGCGGAAACGCCACGGGCGGCGTAGCGACCGGTGTCGGAGGAGGGCTTGCTATCGTTCGCCATGTCTTTAACTCTGCTTATCTCCAGCCTATGGACTGGGTCAACGCACTTCTCCCGTGAGCACGCCTTTGCTTCCCGCCCGCCGTTGGTCGATTCTGACGCCGCTGCCGCGCTGGGCACGAATCGGGCTGGGGGTTTTCACCATCAGCGCTTTACTCAGCTATTACCAATTGCGCGCCTTGGGTCACCTCCGGACCGCTTGGATTTCCGCCCACAGTTCTCGCGATACGCCCGCCCTCGACTCCATGGTCTGCTGGGATGGTGTCTCCGCCGCCGAGCGTCAACGGATGCGCTTGCTGCTCGCGCAAGAATTAGAATACCCGATCCATTCGGCCGACATTCGGCTCACTTTCGACGCCTCCGCCCAGCCGGGCTGGCGCCCCAATCGCTTGGTCATCGCCCGCCTCGTCGTGGTCTATGACACGCCGGAGCGCCTCACGGTGTCCTTTCCGCTCGGTTTAACCGGCCTCGCGAGCCATCAATTAGTGATGATGGTCCCGGAAAAGTGACGGGTTCTTGACAGACAGCGTTCCCCGTCCACTTTCCCCTTTCCTCCCATGGCTGACAAAAACGATAAGCGTCCCGAAGGCGTCCCCGGTAAATTCTACGTGGACTCCCAGTGCATCGATTGCGACCTCTGCCGCGAAACCGCACCGGCTTCCTTCACCCGCCAAGATGATGGCGGCTACTCCTACGTCTTCAAACAGCCCGAAGCCCAGGAAGATATCGATAAGTGCATGGAAGCTCTCGAAGGCTGCCCAGTCGATGCCATCGGTAAGGACGGCGAATAAGCCGTTCCACGTTTCCGATTTAGCCCCAGGCCTCTGGGGCTTTTTTGTGCCCGCTTGCGGACTCGACCCAGGTGCCGCTCGCAGGTTATCCTGCCGCCATGAGCGTGAAGATTTCCAGCGAATACCTCGGCGACTTACGCGTGCGCACGACGCACGGGCCGTCTGGTAATCAGTTACTGACCGACGCGCCCGTCGACAATCAAGGCAAGGGCGAGGCGTTCTCGCCGACCGACCTCGTCGCGACGGCCCTCGCCTCGTGCATCCTTACGATCCTCGGCATTCAGGCGAAGTCCTTGGGCGCAGACTTCCGCGGCGCCCGTATCGAGGTGGAGAAACACATGACGACCGTGGCTCCGCGCCGTATCGCCCGCCTCGCCGTCCATATCACGATGCCCGCCGGTATTCCCGAAGATACCCGCGCCCGCCTCATCCGTGCCGCCGAAGCCTGTCCCGTGAAACAATCGCTCCACCCCGATGTCGTGATTGCGATGACTTGGAGTTGGGGCGCGTGAGTGAGGGCCGCTGCGCAACGGTGCAAAAGTGCAAAGGCGTAAAAGTGAAGCACCGCCTTCCTTGATCCCTCCGTAATCCGTACTCTGTCGCCTGCCGCGGGTAGGGGCGCGACTGCGTCGCGTCCGTCTGTCTCGTGGTAGGGTAGTGACTTCGTTGGCGTGTATTGAGGTAGGGTTGGCACTGCGTGCCAACCTAGCTGCCTCTCTCGCGAGCTCCGCTCGCGGGTAGGG
>CAIYAN010000271.1 GCA_903924185.1 uncultured Opitutia bacterium
CCAGCGAGCGCACCGCTCACCGGCGGTAGGCTGGGGAGCGAGATGCTCGCATTCGCATTATTCACCGCCAAGCGCTGACGTGGCTGGAAGTTCGCCTTCGGCCGTGCCTTCACCGCGTGCTCCGCCGAGCCAGCCGCCGTTGAACCCGTGGCCGTCACAAAGACCGAAGGGCCATCTTCACGCAATCGGGACGGCGGCGAGCGAAATACAATCCAACACGCGGCCACGAGTAGCCCGCCATGCACCGCCACGGAGGCCAGCAGGCTCGCCCAGTTTCGGGACTGTCGGCGTGCACGCGTAAAAGAGTCATGTTCCACGCCTGCGAGTGGACCAAACCGCACTCGATCCACAAGGAGATGAACCTGTGGTTCATTCCCTGAAGCTTAGCCCCGAGATTACCCTAAGGGCTTAGCGGGCAGGCTTGTAAGCCTTGGCGCCCGGGGGCTGCATAGCGGCCGGATCCGTCGAAATGGCCTTATCTCCAGCTGTAGCCGGGTCGACCGGTTCGGGTGGAGGCTGACCACCGGTACGGAGCCAAGTCACCATCTTGATCTGCCCGCCAGAGCCCGTCGCACACTTCGAAAGGAGTTCCTGTGGCTCGATATGAGTCGAGAATAAGTAGAGACGAGGACCCTTGCCATCACGGGCATCATTGAACGCCTTGAGCCATTCCTGCTCCCAGCGCTTTTCGTCGGGCTTTCGTGTATCGGCCCCACGCGCAATCGACGTGTTGATGCCATCGTAGTAGACGATGGGAAAACCTCCCCCTTGCACGTTCGAGTCCGCCTTCTCTCCCTTGATACGGTACTGCGTCACGCCATCCTGGAAGTCGGAGAACAAGACCAAGGCGTCATAGGCCCGCTCGTCCTTCATGATGTCAATCCATGCACCCGCCGAGCCCTGCTTGAAGTTATCATCGTACTTCTTGAGGATGGTCTTACCCGAACCCGTTAACTTCTTCGGATCGGTCTCGCGGGCGCCCGTCCCGGAGGAACGGACTGGCTGGCCCTTAAAGCGCTTTCCTCCCAACACCAAACCATCCTGCGCAGTAATGAAGAGCCCATTGTACATGTACACGTCGGCGTCCGGGAACTGTTTGCGAATTTCCGTCTCAACGCGGTCAAGATAACCAGACATCGAGCCCGAGGCGTCCATGAAGACGGCGATGCGCTGCGCGAAGATTTTGGCGCCCATGACTGGGCGACCAATGAAGTTTTTGCCGTTGCCGACACCGACGCCCATGCCGGAACCAATCCCGCCGCCGGAGCCGCCGCCAAATCCCTTGGACGAGCCGCCGGCCATCATGCCCGAGATCATCGAAGCGCTGCTGGAGGTCGGAAGGTCGGGGAGGGAAATCGTCGCAGTGGTGCTCTTAGAAGTGATACGGGCCGCATTCTTGGCCAAGGCCTTCACATTCTTCGGCTTAATCTTCGTCTCGTAGTTCTTGGCCTTGTCACCGGCCGAGCCACCACCTGCGCCCGTCGCAAAGGCATTCGGGTCTTTCTTCGACGACTCCTTCGTCACCGAGATGATCAGGAACGCGGCGATGAGGATGAGGGCCACGTGCACGCCCACTGAAACGATAAAACCCTCGCCACCGAAGCGACTCCAGAAAGGCAACTTGCGTCGCCCTGAACCCAAGGTCGCGTCTTCCAACTCCAACTCCTCGGCCGGGGGTAGAGGTGGAGGCATGGAGGGAGGCATAGAGTCTGCGCTCTCCTCGGGGGGCGGAGGTGGGGGGGTATCGTCACTCATAGCCAACCAGTAGATACTCGGATGCCAGGCTCTATCTTCAAACCCAATTTTCGTTGAGCCTGGTCTCGCTAAGACCTTTCCACGAATGCCCGAAAAAAGGGCTTGCGGCTGCCTCTCACTGCCCTTCTTCTTCGCCTCCCACTGATTGCAGGGTGGAGCAGCCCGGTTAGCTCGTCAGGCTCATAACCTGAAGGTCGTAGGTTCAAATCCTACCCCTGCACCCAATTTTAAGTCGTTCTTGGTCAGTTAATTGCCAAATAGGTAGAAATACCTATATTTTAGTCCTTGTCAGACCAGGGGCTTAATGAATGATATCCCGTATTAACTTTGTCCTACGGGGCAATGGGGTAAGTAAGATAAAGCAGTAAAAAACAGCCGGCTTGCATAGGGGTATGCAAGCCGGCTCCTTTTTGGGCAGATGCGAACGGTCACCCACGGGGTGAAACGAAACGGCCCGGTCACCTTACAGTGGCCGGGCCGTTTGGCGTCTCGCCACTAAACCTTAGCCACCACCGGTCATCTTCGTGATGAGCGCGATGAGGGGGAGGAACATCGCGAGCACGATCGTACCGACGACCACGGCGAGGAACACGATGAGCACTGGCTCGATAATCGAGGTCAGGGCAGTCACGGCGTTGTCGATATCTTCGTCGTAGATGTCGGCGACGCGGTTGAGCATCTCCGGTAACTGGCCCGTCTCTTCGCCGACCTGAATCATGGACGTCACCATCGGCGGGAAGACGCCGCTCTGGGCGAGCGGGACGGACAGTGCTTCACCGTCGCGGACGCGGTCATGCACGCGCTCGAGGGACTTCGCGATGACGACGTTGTCGAGCGTGTCGCGGGTAATCGTAATCGCCTGCAGGATCGGCACGCCCGAAGCCATCAGGGTACCGAAGGTACGCGCAAAGCGGGAGACCGAGACGATCTTCACAAACTCACCAATCTTCGGCAGCTTAAAGATAATGCGGTCGAAGATCTCTTTGCCCTTCTCCGAACTCAACCACCACTTGAGGCCAGAGTAGACACCAAAGATGGCGATCGGGGTGATGTACCAGAAATCGACCAAGAACGTGGAAAACGCGACGACATACTTAGTCAGGGGCGGCATGTTGGCGCGCTGCCCTTCGAGCATCTTCTGGAAGGACGGCACCACCTTCACCATGAGGATGTAGACGATAACGATGGCGACGGTGACGACCACGCCTGGGTAGACCAACGCGGACTTAACCTTCTTCTGGATGCGTTGGGACTTTTCACGGAACTTGGCGAGACGATCGAGGACCTTGTCGAGCACACCGCCCGCTTCACCAGCCTTCACCATGTTGACGAAGAGACGGTCAAAGACCTTGGGGTGAGCCTGGAGGGCTTCGGAGAAGTTATTACCCTGAGAGACGCTGTCGGCGATGTTGGCCAGGACTTCCTTGAAGTGCGGGTTGAGCTCCTGCTTGTGAATCAACTCGAGGGCGCGGAGCAAGGGCAAGCCCGCGACGATGAGCGTCGCCAGCTGACGCGTCATGATAGTGACATTCTCGGGGGAAACCTTCGCACCGAAGGTGAAGCTGGACTTCTTGGGGGCGCTGCTGGCAACGACGGCCTTAGCGGCACCGCCATCGCTGGCGAGGGTCGTTACCATGAGGCCGCGGGCCATGAGCTTTTGACGGGCCTGCTCATCACTAGCGGCTTCGATTTTACCGGAGGTCTGCGCACCATTACGGTCGATGGCGCTGTACTTGTATTCGGGCATGGGAGTGGGGTGAGGTTAAAGGTTAGGTGTATTTAAGGACTTCTTCGATCGTCGTGTGGCCGTCGAAAATGCAACGGATGCCGTCTTCACGGAGCGGGCGCATACCCACTTCGATGGCCTTCTGCTTGAGGACGAGCGTCGGGGCGCGCTGGGAAATCATCGTGCGCAGGGAATCAGTAATCGTCATGAGCTCGAAGAGGCCTTGACGACCGCGGTAACCCGAACGGCTGCACTCAGCGCAACCCTTACCGAAGTAGAACTTCTTGTTCGTGATCTCAAGCGCATCGACGTCGAGCATGTTGATGACTTCCTTGTCCGGCTCATAGGCCGTGCGGCAGACCTTACAGATCCGGCGCAAGAGACGCTGGGCGAGGATGCCTTCCAAAGAAGCGGAGATAAGGAACGGCTCCAGACCCATATCGATGAGTCGCGTCACGGCGCCGGGGGCGTCGTTGGTGTGAAGCGTGGATAGCACGACGTGACCCGTCAGCGAGGCCTGCACGGCGATCTGGGCGGTCTCGAGATCTCGGATTTCACCGACCATGATGGTGTCGGGATCTTGACGTAAGAAGGAGCGGAGCGCCGCGGCGAAGGTGAGGCCGACCTGGTGGTTAATCGGCACCTGCATGATACCTTCGACTTCATACTCAACAGGGTCTTCGGCGGTGAGGATTTTGACGTCCTCGGTGTTTACCTCGCGCAAGGCAGAGTAAAGGGTGGTCGTCTTACCAGAACCGGTCGGGCCAGTGACGATGAAGATACCGTTCGGGCGGTTCACCATCGCACGGATACCTTCCTTGATATCTTCCTGCATGGACAGGGCTTCGAGGCTCAGGTTGACGACGGTCTTGTCCAAGATACGCAACACGACGGACTCGCCGAACTGGGTCGGGAGCGTGGACACACGTAAATCGATCGCCCGTCCACCGATAGTGGTCTTAATGCGACCATCCTGCGGAATGCGGCGTTCGGCGATGTTCAGCGCCGAGAGGACCTTGACGCGGGCGATGACGGCCGAAGCCAGGTTCTTGGGCGGAGGGGCCATTTCGTACAACGAACCGTCGATGCG
Source organism: uncultured Opitutia bacterium (assembly GCA_903924185.1). Taxonomy (GTDB): domain Bacteria; phylum Verrucomicrobiota; class Verrucomicrobiia; order Opitutales; family UBA953; genus UBA953. Next base: position 4,572 of record CAIYAN010000271.1, read on the forward strand.
GTAACGAATACGGAACTGGTCTTCAAAGGGCTCGAAGTGAATGTCGGACGCCTTGGCCTTGACGGCTTCCTGCAGAACGAGGTCAACGAAGCGGATGATCGGGGCCAGGCTGGCGGCGGCCACGACGTCTTCATCGTTAGTGGCAGCGGCGGAGCCTTCCTCGAACTCGCCGAGGAGGTCTTCCATCGAAGTCGCGGAGGCTTCACCGTAGACACGGACAACTGCTGATTCGACCATGTCTGGGTCAGCCACAGCCAACTCGATGTCGCGTTTCAGGATGAACGTCAGTTCGTTGATGGCGGAGGAATTGAAGGCGTCCTTAGCGACGAGGGTCAGCTTGCCGGCTTCGTCCGCCACGGGCACGACCATGTACTTGTGCGCCTGCGCAGGCTTGAGCGTGCGAGTCAGTTCATCGGCGAGGTCGGCTGGGATGGCCGAGTAATACTGCACCTGCAGGTGGTCAGCGACGGCCTGCAGCAAGGTCGGACGGTCGGCCAAGCCAGCGTCAATCAGGCTGTCGGCGAAAGACTTTCCGGTCGTCGCGTGCGACTCCCAAAGCTCGTCGGATTGGGTCTGGTCGACAAGGCCGGCTTCGAGCGCGATATCGCGCATGACGTCACTGTGGTCTTCAAACATGGGGAATGGGCGGGTAAAGGGTTTATTTCTTGAGGGCGGCGGGATTGAGGCGGGCGCGCATCATCTCGGAGTCCTGGCAGTAGTTCATCACTTCCTCTTCGGCGACCTTCCCTTGGTTGAACAAGGCAAGGAGATCAGAATCCAGCGTGCGCATTCCGCGCCCGGCGCCGGTCTCGATGTCGGAGGTGATTTGGAAAGTCTTATTCTCGCGAATCTTCGCGGCGATACCGTCGGTCCGAATCATAATCTCGTAGGCCGCGACGCGCTTATCGTCCACGGTGCGCAGGAGGCACTGGGAGACGACGGCGACAATCGAGGAAGAAAGCTGGACGCGAATCTGGTCACGGGCCCCTGCGGGGAAAGCATCCAGGATACGGTCGACGGTGCGGGCGGCCCCAGTGGTATGGAGCGTGCCAAATACCAGGTGGCCAGTCTCTGCAGCCGAGACGGCGGCCTCGATGGTCTCGAGGTCGCGCATTTCACCAATGAGGATAACATCGGGGTCCTGCCGGAGGGCGGCGCGGACGCCTTCGGCGAAGGAGGGGACGTCGTTGTGGACTTCCCGTTGCGTGACCACGCATCCCTTGTGGGCGTGATAATACTCGATAGGGTCCTCGATCGTGACGATGTGACCGTCCTCGTTCTCGTTGATCCAGTTAATCATCGAAGCGAGGGTCGTGGATTTACCAGAACCGGTCGGACCCGTCACCAGGATGAGCCCGCGCGGACGGCGCAGGAGGTCCTTGATCATCGGCGGCAGGCGGAGCTGCTCGAGCGTGAAGATTGCCGTGGGAATGAGGCGCAGGACCATACCGAGCACGCCTTTACCGCGGTAGACGTTGACGCGGAAACGGGCCTTCTTGTGGAAAGAGAAACCGAAGTCACAGCCGCCGTCGCGCTTGAGGCGCTCGACTTGCTCGGAAGGCGTAATGGAACTCACCAAGGCTTGGGTATCCTCGCTCGTGAGCGCGGCGCCTTCAATCGAGACCACACTGCCACTGACGCGGAGACTCGGCGCCCGGCCGACGTGCAGGTGCAAGTCGGAAGCGCCATTCTCAATCATGGCTTCCAGGAGCTGGTTAATCTCGTACGCCATAACAAACTTAGATGACGTCGTCGGCGACGGTAGCGCCCATCACTTCCTCAATCGTGGTCATACCTGAAGCGACCTTACGCTGGCCATCTTCGCGCATGGTGCGCATGCCGGCCTCACGGGCCTTGCGGCGCAGGTCGACGAGGTTGGCACCCGCGTAAATCATTTCCTGAATTTCTTCCGTAATAACGAGGAGCTCGAAGACCCCACGGCGGCCCTTGTAACCACGTTCACCACACTTAGCACAACCGGCACCCTTCATGGGGGTCGCCCCAGCGATGTCCTGCTCGGTCATGCCGATGGTATAGAGTTCCTTGGCGGTCGGCTTATACGGCTGTGCGCACGACTGGCAGACGCGACGCACGAGGCGTTGGGCTAGGGCGCCGCGCAAAGCAGCGGACACTAGGAACGGCTTCACGCCGATATCGACGAGTCGCGTGACGGCGCTGACGGAGTCGTTGGTGTGGAGAGTGGAGAACACCATGTGGCCGGTCAGGGCTGCATTGATCGAAATTTCCGCGGTCTCAAAATCTCGGATTTCACCGATCATGATGATGTTCGGTGCCTGACGGAGCATGGCGCGGAGGGCGGCGGCGAAGGTCATACCGACATCGCGCTTCACCTGCACCTGATTGATACCACCCATCTGGTACTCGACGGGGTCTTCGACGGTGATAATCTTGCGGTCAGGCTTGTTGATGTAATTCAACGCCGAGTACAAGGTGGTCGACTTACCGGAACCAGTCGGACCCGTGACGAGGAAGACGCCATCTGAACCGGAGATGAGGCTTTGGAACTTGGCTTGGTCATCCGCAAAGAACCCGAGCTCCGGCAGACCGAGCTTAAGGCCTTCCTTGTCGAGGATTCGCATGACGATCGATTCGCCGTAGACGGTCGGGAGGACGGACACGCGTAAGTCGATGTCGCGGCCACCAGTGCGGGCCTGAATACGGCCGTCCTGCGGGATACGCTTTTCGGCGAGCGAAACTTCGGCCATCAGTTTGAGACGAGAGATGACGGAGGCCTGCAGGCGCTTGGGTGGGCCCTTCATTTCCTGCAGGACGCCGTCGATGCGGAAACGCACGCGGAACCGCTTTTCCAAGGGCTCCAAGTGAATATCCGAAGCCTTGCGGCGGATGGCGTCGACGATGAGGGAGTTGACGTAACGGATGATCGGCGCGTCGTCTTCCTTGGCTTCCCCACCC
>CAIYAN010000272.1 GCA_903924185.1 uncultured Opitutia bacterium
GCGATGCGCCTCGGGAAGCACGTCTACTTACAGAAACCGCTCGCGCATTCGGTCGCCGAAGCCCGCCTCCTCCGCCTCACCGCCGAACGGATGGGTGTGCGGACGCAAATGGGTAACCAGATCCACTCGCACATGGCCTACCGTACGGCCGTGAAACTGATTCGCAGTGGCGCCATCGGTAAAGTCGAAGCCGTGCATTCTTGGCTTTCCAACGAAGGCAACGGCTACACGAAGCGTACCACACTCCCCAACCCTGGACCCGTGCCAGCAGGACTCGCCTGGGACCTTTGGCTCGGTGGCGCCCCGGCCCGCCCGTATGCTCCGAGCGTCTACCATCCTTTTAATTGGCGCGACTGGATTGATTTCGGCAATGGCACGCTCGGAGATTTCGGCTGCCACCTGCTCGACCCTGTCTACAACGCTTTGCAACTGACCGCACCGCTGACGGTCCAAGCCGAATGCGTTGGGGTAAATGAACAGACCTGGGCCAAGGCGGAAACGGTTACTTTTACCTTCCCGGGCACGGCGCACACGGCTGGCGACACGCTTCCCTTGACCTGGTACGATGGCGGCCGACAACCCGACCTCGCCCTCGCGCGCATGCCTACCGGCAGTAAATTACCGACCAACGGTTCGCTCTTCATTGGTCAAAAGGGCACGCTGGTTCTGCCCCATGTCGCGCCACCCCTATTATTCCCCGAAGCAACGTTTGGCGTAAACCTCTCCCCCGGCGAACAGACCCGCCGCGCCCGACGACTGGCAGCGGGGGAAAAGGACGTACGTAAGGTCGCCGAGATTGCCTTCGAAGAAAGCCGCAATCATTACCACGACTGGGTCGACGCGGCCTTGGGCGGCCCCGAAACCACGGCTAACTTCGCCTATGCCGGACCGCTCACCGAAGCCGTCTTACTCGGGACCATCGCTGCACGTTGCCCCGGGGAGAAGCTGGCATGGGACGCACCCAATCTCCGCATCCCCAACCACCCCCGCGCCCAAAGCCTCCTCTCGCTTCAGTATCGCCCAGGCTGGGAGATTTCCTGAAACTGACTCAATGCGCTACCCCCTCCGCACCCTCCTTCATCTTTTTGGCTTCGCCACCTTGGTCGTCGCCGCTGACGGCCCGCTGCCCATTAAGCTATTCGATGCCGGCGAGCTCGGCCCTCGCGTGACGGCATCCGAAGCCACCGTCAAACGTATCGGACCGAAAGGTAGCACGCCCGGACACGAAACCTATATTAACGAACCGACGGTGACCATCTACCCAGCGGAAAAGTCCAACGGCGCCTGCGTCATCGTCTGCCCGGGCGGCGGGTATTGGTTCCTCTCCACGAACAACGAAGGTACCGGCGTCTGCGAATGGCTCAATAAGCTTGGCGTCACCGCCGTGCTCCTCCGCTACCGCACCCCAACTTCCGACGAAGCCATCCCCTACAACTATCCGGTGCAAGACCTGCAACGCGCCCTCGGGCTCGTGCGCCATCGCGCGTCCGAACTAAAGGTCGATCCGAAGCGCATCGGAGTCATCGGCTTCTCCGCCGGTGCTAACCTCGTCGGACACGCTTCCTGGGATCGCACCACACGGACTTTCACGCAAAGGCCAGAGGTCGACGATGCCCGCGGGCCTGACTTCACGATTTTCGTCTACGGCGGCGGCTTCCTCGATAAGGAAGATAAGACGAAATTCCGCGAAGGCTTCAACGTCCCCAAGGACGCCCCTCCCTGCTTCTTCGTGGTTGCCCACAATGACGGCAATAACCCCGTTGAAGCCGCCGAACTTTACCTCGCCTACAAGCGCCAGAACCTGCCTGCTGAAATTCACGTCTACGCCAAGGGTGGCCACGGCTTCGGCACGCGCGTGACCAATAACCCCGTTGACGGCTGGACCAAGAACGCCGGCGACTGGATGGACTCCATGGGCTTCCTTAAGTCCACCACTAAGTAAACTTTTCCTATGAAAATCCCCCGCCTCCTCCACACGCTGAGAGCCTTTGCGCTCATCGGACTCACCTCCCTCGGGCTTGACGCCGCCGACGCACCCAAAGCCTCCCCAGCTGACCTCACGAAGCCAGTTCAGGTGTTCATCATGCTGGGCCAATCCAACATGGTCGGCCTCGGCAAGGTTACTGGTCCGGATGGGTCACTGGAATTCGCCGTAAAGACGAAGAAAAAATACCCGCACCTCATCGATGCTACGGCGAACTGGATTGAGCGATCTGATGTCCGTTTCGTGCGCGTCATGGTCGGCCGCAGCGGCGGTATGCAACTTTTCAACAACGAGTTCCTCAAGGTCAACGGCAAGACCATGGGACCTGAATACGGCATCGGCCATCCGCTCGGCGACGCCGTTGCGGCTCCCGTGATGCTGCTCAAGAGCTGCATCGGTAATCGCAGCCTCGGCTGGGACCTGCTCCCACCGGGCAGCGAGCGTTACGTCTTCGAAGGCAAGGTCTACGCTGGCTATAAAGATCGCCCCGACTCCTGGCCTGTCGATGCAGCCAAGGGCACGGCCACCGTCCCTACCCCCTGGGTCGACAAGGCGGGCAAACCCATCGACTGGTACGCGGGTAAGCAATACGACGACGACATCGCCAACGCGAAGAAGGTCCTCTCCGAACTCGCTAAGTACTACCCAGGCACGACCAAGTATGAAGTCGCGGGCTTCTTCTTCTGGCAGGGTGAGAAGGACGGCGGCAACGCCGGCCACGCGGCGAAGTACGAAGAGAACCTCGTTCGCTTCATTAAGTACCTCCGCAAAGACTTCGACGCGCCCAACGCCAAGTTCGTCCTCGCGACGCTTGGCGAGGCCACCAAGGGCAGCACAGGTAACGGCGGCAAGGTCCTCGAAGCCCAATTGGCCGTCGACGGCACCAGCGGTAAATACCCCGAGTTCAAGGGGAACGTCGCGACGGTCTATGCCAACCCCCTCTCCAAGGGCGGGAGCGGCAATAGCCATTACAATGGCAACGCCGAAACCTACATGGACGTCGGTGAAGCCATGGGTAAGGCGATGGCCGAGCTGCTGAAGAAGTAGGCACCCACCATGCGTGCGCTCATCCCCCTGCTTGTCTGCCTCAGTTGCTTCGCCACTGAGGTCACCAACCTGCCGGTAATCAGGCTCGAGGTAAAAGAGCCGGTTAAATCAGATGCCCGGGTCGCCTGCACGGCCCTCCTGACCATGCCGAAAGGACAAACGGGGAGTGATGCGACCGCTCGGCCCGCGCAGATCAAGTATCGCGGCGCGTCGTCGCAAAGCTACGAGAAGAAGTCGTTCGCCTTGAAGTTGGATAAGGAAGCGAGCTGGCTGGGGATGGGCAAGAACCGCGAATGGGTCCTGAACGCTGCCTTCGTCGATGCCTCGATGATGCGGCATAAGCTCTCGTACGACCTATTCCGTGCCATGGGCACAACAACCGCGCCGCGCTTCGCCGCCGCGAGCCGTTTCGTCGAAGTCGAACTTAACGGCCGTTACCATGGCGTCTACCTGCTCATGCAACCAGTCGATGACCTACTCGTCGGCCTGCCACCCGCAGACAAGTCTGACGTGACGCCTGCGGTGATTTACAAAGCAGTCGATCACGCAGCCAACTTCGCCCAACCCGGCCACGACGGCTTCGAACAGCGACAGCCTGATCCAGCCGTCCAAGAATCCTGGGGGCCACTCGACGACCTGTACCGCTTTGTGAGCCAAGCCCCCGATAAAGAGTTCTTCGATCCTACTAAGGGAATCTCCAGCCGCATGGACATGGATAATGCCATCGATTTTCACCTGCTTGTACTCATGACGAGTAACCTCGATGGCATTACCAAGAACTATAATTTAGTCCGCCACGCCGTAACCGCGACCAACCCGAACCCGAAATTCTTCTTCGTGCCATGGGATTACGATGCCACCTTTGGACGGAATTGGGACGGTTCCCGCGTCGATGCCAAAGCCTGGCTATCCAACCGCCTCTTTGATCGGCTCCTCGGAAACCCTCTTTATAAAACTAAGTATGACCAGCGCTGGAAAGCCCTCCGCGCCAGCTGGCTCACCGGCCAAAACCTTAGCCGCGTGATGGATGAAAATGTGGCCACGCTTGGCCCAGCTGCCCTCCGCAATGAGAAACGGTGGAAGAACCTCAACTACGCTAACCCACGCGAGCTAACCAGCACCTACGATGTCGTCGAAATGAAGCGATGGGTCGCACTCCGCCTCGAATGGCTCGACGCTGAACTCACCCGCCTGACCGCCAAGTAAACCCACCTCATGCGACTCACCACTCTATTACTCGCCCTGCTCGGTACCTGTCTAGGTAACGCGCAAGTTTCCGCCCCCGCCAAGAAGGCGACGGGTTATCCGCCCGTGCTCGCAGGCACCCAAGAGGAAACCTACCGCAAGCTGGGCGAGACCAGCCTCAAGCTGTGGATTTTCCAGCCGACTGCGAAAAGCGAAAAACCCCTGCCCTGCATCGTCTTCTTCTTCGGGGGAGGCTGGTCCAGCGGGACACCGGCGCA
>CAIYAN010000273.1 GCA_903924185.1 uncultured Opitutia bacterium
AATCCGCACGATTATCACCGCTTGCGGTACTGGCATCGGCAAGCACGAGGGCGACGGCGCCTTTGACGTCACGAAGTGCCGCTACCACAAGCTGGTTATTATGACGGACGCCGACGTGGACGGCTCGCACATCCGGACGCTGCTCCTGACGTTCCTTTACCGTCAGATGCCTGGCTTGATTGAGGCGGGCTATGTCTACATCGCCCAGCCGCCACTGTACCGCATCAAGCGCAAGAAGCGCGAGCAGTACGTCGACAATGACCCCGAGCTTAACCGTATCCTCCTGGAACTCGGCTCCGAGGATGTGAACCTACTGCGTCTGCGCGATAAGCACGTCTTCCCAGGTCAGAAACTTGACAAGATCGTCGAATCCCTCGCCCGCCTTGAGTCTTTGGGCTCGGCCATCGGTCGGACCGGTTGCCAGCTCAGTACCTTCCTCGACCAGCAGGACCTCAAGACGCATGCGCTGCCGCGCTTTATCGTCCGTACCCGCACGGGCAATGAGGAGACCTACGAGTTCCTCCTGGATACCGACGCCAAGCAGGCCTACCTGCGTAAGGCGGGTGTCGAAGATTTCCTCGCCGATAAGATCGACCGCGAGAAGCAGCTTAAGGACGGCACGGTCGTCCAGGAGCGTGTCAACGTGATCGAGATTTTTGAGAATGATTCCATCTCCAAGGTGCTGAAGGAACTCGAAACCCAAGGCATGGACGTAAAGCAATTCACGCCGGGCGAAGAACCCCGCTACAACCTCATCGATGGTTCGACGGTCGAGGAAGTGCCTGCGGTCGAAGGCGAGGAAGAGGCCAAGGGCGAAGAAAAGCCCGCCAAGAAGATCGTCAAAAAAGCCGAGCCTATCCCGCTCGGCTCTATCCTCGAGCTCATCGGCCAGATTCGTCAGTTCGGCCGTAAGGGCCTGACCATTCAGCGCTATAAGGGCCTCGGTGAAATGAACCCCAAGCAGCTCTTCGAGACCACGATGGATCCGGCCAAGCGCCGTTTCCTTAAGGTCGACATCGCCGATGCCGCCGAAGCTAACCGCATCTTCGCCATGCTCATGGGCGAGGACGTCCCCTCCCGTCGAGCCTTCATCGAGGACAACGCGCTCAACACTTCGAACCTCGACGTCTAAGCCCACTCCGACCTCACCCTAGACCTCTTCGACAATGTATTCTGACAAAGAAAAACTCACGACTGCCAACATCACGGACATCATGCAGACGGCCTACATCGATTACTCGATGTCGGTCATCGTCTCCCGCGCCCTCCCGGACGCGCGTGACGGCCTGAAGCCCGTCCAGCGTCGCATCCTGTACGCGATGATGCGGGAAGGCCTCGTCTATAACCGCCCGTTTGACAAGTGCGCCGGCGTCGTCGGTGAAGTGCTCAAGAACTACCACCCGCACGGTGATAGTTCCGTGTACGACACGCTCGTCCGCCTCGCCCAGAACTGGGTCATGCGCTACCTGCTCATCGAACCGCAGGGTAACTTCGGTTCCGTCGACGGCGATCCACCCGCCGCCTACCGTTACACGGAGTGCCGTCTCTCTGAGGTCTCGGCCGAGCTTCTCGCCGATATCGACGAGGACACCGTCGACTTCATCCCTAACTACAAGGAGTCAACCACCGAGCCGACGGTCCTACCGTGTGCCTTGCCCCACCTGCTGATGAACGGTTCGACCGGTATCGCGGTCGGCATGACAACCAATATCCCTCCGCATAACCTCAATGAGCTCGTTGAGGCTACCTGCCTCATCATCGACAAGCCCAGCGCCACCGTCGAAGACCTCGAGAAGATTATCATCGGACCGGACTTCCCGACCGGCGGCGTGATCAACGGCAAGGAGGGCATCAAGCAGTATTTGCGCACTGGCCGCGGCATCATCCGCGTCCGCGGCGTCGCTCACACCGAGGAGATGAAGAACGGCAAGGAGCAGATCGTCCTCACGGAGCTCCCTTACAACGTCAACCGCTCTTCCCTGGTGAAGCATATCGCCCAACTGTGTACCGACAAGGTGCTGGATGAGGTCTCCGACCTCCGCGACGAGTCCGACGAAAACACCCGCGTGGTCATCGAGCTCAAGCGCAACGAGAACCCGAAGGTCGTCATCAACAAGCTCTATAAGCACACGAACTTTGAGAACTCGTTCGGCGTCATCTTGCTCGCCCTCGACAAGCGTCGCCCGAAGCAGATGAATATCCGCGAGCTGCTCGAATGTTTCGTTGAGCACCGCCGTGACGTGGTCACCCGCCGTACGCGCTTCCGTCTCCGCAAGGCCGAGGACCGCGCCCATATCCTCGAGGGCTTCAAGATCGCCCTGCGCAACCTCGACGACTTCGTGAAGATCATCCGCGCCGCGACCAACCGCGACGAGGCCCGTGTGAAGCTGATGGCTAAGTACGGCCTCAGTGAGCGCCAAGCCGTGGCCATCCTTGACCTCCGTCTCTACCAGCTCACCGGTCTCGAGCGCGATAAGATTGAGGCCGAGTACCGCGAACTGATGGCGCTCGTCGAAGAGCTTCGCAGTATCCTCTCCAGCGAATTGAAGCTACTCACCCTGATCAAGGGCGAGCTGCGCGCTGCCGCCAAGAAGCACATCGGGCCTCGTAAGACGAAGGTCACGGCCCAAGAAGGTGACCTCTCGATGGAGGACATCGTCGCCAACGAAGGCTGCGTGGTCACCGTCTCGCATGCCGGCTTCATTAAGCGTACGCCCGTCGCCCAGTATCGCCTCCAGAAGCG
>CAIYAN010000274.1 GCA_903924185.1 uncultured Opitutia bacterium
GCGCGGTTGACGGGGAGCGCGATGCCCTGCAGGAGCAGGTAATTGCGCGCATAGCCCGCGCGGACGCGGACCTGTTCGCCTTCGGCGCCGAGGCCGTCGACGGGCTTAATGAGTAAAACTTCGGTGAATGCCATGTTGGTGTCTTGCTTGGGTTAAAGTGAAAGTGGAATTTAGAAGGGGACGTCGTCGCCGCCGTTGTCGCCCGAAGGAGCAGGGGTGTCGCCACCGCGGGAACGAGGAGCCGAACCGCCCTCTTCGCCGCCTTGGGCCTTGCCGCCAATAAAGGTGAAGTTCTCCAGAACAACGCCGAGGCGCGAACGCTTCTCGCCGGTCTTCTTGTCATCCCACTGGTCGAGCTTGAGGCGACCTTCGACGAGGATGCCCGAGCCCTTACCGCAATACTTGGCGATGATTTCGGCCTGCTTACCGTAACTCTCAATGTCGACGTAGGTCACTTCCTCGCGTTTTTCGCCTTCCTTGGTGGTGTAGGCCCGGTTGACCGCGAGGGAGAACTTCGTGAGGGGCTGGCCCGAGGGCAACGCACGCGCTTCTGGATCGCGGGTCATATTGCCGGCGAGGATTACGCGATTGAAGGACGAGGCCATGGTCGGGAAAGGCGAAGGGGGCTTAGGCGCGGACCGACTGCACGAGGATACGATCCACTGTGCGGTCGAGGCGAAGCTTGTCGGCGAAGGCGGTCGGTGCGGTGACTGGACCTTCGAAGTGGAACTGGATGTAGAGACCGGAGAGGAACTTGCGGTCAACGGCGCGGCTGAACTCGCGCTGACCGAGGTTTTCGACCTCAGTGACCTTACAGTCGACGGACTTAAGGATTTCCTTCAGGCGTTCGATAGCGGCCTCGGGAGCCTCGGCGGAACCGCGGAGGTCGAGGATTAAGCTGACGCGGTAGGCGCGGCGAATCGTGGCGGTGGTCATGGTAATGGTAGTTTTCTGTTGGTGAAGTTTTGGGCGGCCGGGAGGCCGCGGGAAAGGAGGGTTTCGAGTCCTAAGAGGAAGTCAGGGGTAGCTTGGTGGAGGCGCTGCAGGTCTTCGGCGGGGAATTTACCGAGCACATGGTCGGCGAGGTCTTGGGCGGGGTGCCGCTTGGGACCGATACCGAGACGGGCTCGGAGGAACGCTTCGCCAAAATGCTGGATACAACTAGCGATGCCGTTGTGACCAGCCGCGGAACCACCTTGGGAAAGTCGCATTTGGCCAGGCTCGAAAGCAATGTCGTCGTGTAAGACGACCATGTCGGCGGCGGTGAGGCGATGGAAGTGAAGGAAGGCGGCCAAGGGTTCGCCGCTCAAGTTCATGAACGACTGCGGCTTGACCAAGAAGACTTGCTGACCACCGAAGGTGGTCTTGGCCACGGCGGCCGGGAAACGGCCTTCGTGCTTCCACTCCGCGCCGGCCTTGGTGGCCAGCGCATCCAGGATGATCCAGCCCGCATTGTGGCGGGTGGCGACGTATTCCTTGCCGGGATTGCCGAGGGCGGCGATGACCGAGAATACCATCTGACTTCAAAGAACGGGTGCCGGGGACGCCCGGCGCGGAAATTACTTCTTGGCAGCCGGAGCGGCAGCCGGAGCAGCGGCACCAGCGGCCGGAGCCGCGGCACCAGCGGCCGGAGCTGCGGCACCTTCGACGCCCGCGAGCGGAGCAGCGGCGGCTTCGGGAGCGGCTTCTTCGGCGGCCATTTCGGAGCAGACCACAACGACACGAGCTGGGTCGCCAGGGAAAGAGATACCAGCCGGAGCCTTAAGGGCGCCGACGTGGATGGATTCGTTGACCTTCAGTTCGGTCACGTCGACTTCGATGAACTCAGGGAGATCCTTCGGTAAGCAACGGACGTTGATGGTCTGAGAAACGATAGCGAGCGTGCCACCATCGGTCTTCACGCCGTGAGCTTCGCCCACGGTGCGGATCGGAATCGCGACGCTCATCAGAGCATTCGGGTCGATCTGCTGAATGTCGATGTGCAGGAACTTTAGGGTGATGGGGTGACGCTGGAACTCCTTGATGATGGAGAGCATCTTCTTCCCTTCGAGGGTCAGCTCGATGAGGGCGGCAGCGTTGCCCTTGGCACGCATGAGGTCACGGAACTTCTCCTGTTCAACGGAAACACTGTGGTTGCCGGCAGGGCCATAGATGATGGCTGGGATGGAACCCGCGTTGCGCATGCGACGGGAGTGGCCACGGCCAAGGTTCTGACGATTGGAGACGGTGAGACTGAGCTGCTTCATGGTGTGTAAAGGTCTTTGGAGGCCTAGTAAGTCGCGGGCCCGCGTTGTGCGGCCGTGCCTTGCCTAGGGAAAGGAGGGTCGAACTTGAGAAGCCCAGCCACGGAAGCAAGCGGGAAATTAAAAGGGGGCTTTCCTTCCGGAAAACCCCCTGAAAAGCCTGAATTAAGCCTCCGGCTTAGTTATAGGTGGCCAACCAGGCGGCGATATCGGCTACATCCTGCGCGGTCAGGCCAAGCTGGTCAGACGACAGCATCAGGGAGCGGTTCAGCTTGGACTGGCCAGCGATACGGTTCTTGGGGACGAGCTGGGAGACGCCGCCAGCCGACTTGACGACGACGGGGTCGTTATTGGACTGGATTAAGCCGTCAATCTGGCCGCCAGCCTTCAACTTCAGGGTCGAGCCTTCGTAACCGAGGGCGATGCTCGCGGAGGGCTCCACAATGGCCGTGACCACTGATTCGACGCCTTGGCGGGCGGCGAAACCACGGAGTTCTGGGCCGTAATTGGCACCATTGGCCCCTACTTGGTGGCACATCGTGCAGCGCTGGACGAGTTCCCCACCCTTGGTGGCGTCGCCCTTCTTAGAGAGAACGTCCTGAACAGTGAAAGTGGCCTTCGGGGCCTCGGGGACTGGGGCCGGTACAACCACGACCTTAGCTTCGTCGTAAACGCCAGCCTTCTTCAACTCGGAGCGAATATCAAAGGCCGACCAAGTACCCGTCATGCGCATCAAGGCCCAGGTAGCGGCTTCGCCCTTCACCGGCGAACCTTCGCCAGCGAGCTTGATCATAGCCAGAGCGGCCTCCTTGGATTCGACAAACGAGAGGGTCTCCGTCGCCAAGGTGCGCTGGGCGGCGGGAACCTTCTGGCCGCTAGCCTGCGCGACGAGCTCATCCATCATCTCGGGAGTGTGCAGGACCCAAGCGATGCGGGACACCTGCGGCGACCACGTTTCACCGTTCTTGACGTAAGCGGACTTCACAGCGGCCCAGACGGCGGATTCCTTACCCGCTGCACCGATGCCAAAGGCGGCGAGGGAATTCTTGTCGGTGACATCGAGTCGCTTGGCGAGCTCGACGAGGATCGGCACGGCCTTGTCGGCGGCGACGGCATGCAGCGAGGTCGCGACGTCGCGACGCACCGCGAGGTCGGCGTCCGTCGCTAGGGTTGCCGAAATGGCGAGCACGTCGTGGTTAGCGCGGCGGAGGGCTTGGAAGGCGAGGCGACGATTCGCCGGGTTCGCATCCTTCAGGAGTTCCCTAGTGCGGGCTAAGCCTTCGTCACCGAGGTAAGGCAAGAGCCAGACGGCGCGGGCAGCGACGTAGGGATTGGCATCCTTGGCGAGTTCGAGCACCGCGGGCAGAGCCTTAGCGCCGAAGGCCTTGGCGGCGTTAAAGCCGAGGTGACGGACATTCACCGCCGGGCTACGCAAAGCATCGACGGCACCAGCCGCACTGGAGAGGTCGAGTTTCGGGATGACGGACTTGAAGCCCTTCGGAGCAATCCGGTAGATTGCGCCCGTGCAGGTATCATCGAGCGTCTGGTGACCACCCACGCGCGTGTCGAACCAATCGGCAACGTAGACGGCGCCATCGGGGCCGACGGCGACGTCGGACGGACGGAACCAAATATGTTCGCCGCTCTTACCGGGAGTCTTGATGCGATGGAAGTCGGTGCCTTCGAATTCACGTGTGGGATTCGAAGTGATAAAGTCCTTACGCGTGGCTTCGTTCAGGGCGAAGGCACCCTTCTGCGGCTGCAGCTTGTAGGCGAAGATCGTATTGCGGGACGGTTCGCAATTCAGGAGCGTGCCGTTGAACGCCGCGCCGAGCGCGCCGTTTTCGTAAATGGTAACCCCCGTCGGTGAGCCGGATCCGTAGACGTCACCGACGTCCATGGTGTCAGGGTCGTCTTGGCGCCAGTGAGCGCGCGGGGTGGGTTGGCCTGGGCGGCGAACGGAGTTGTAACCAGCAGCCTTGGGCGTGGTGTAACCAGCGGTGCCGTACTCGAGGATGTAAGACGTGCGACAGCTGCTGGAGTCGTCATTGTCGCCCTGGAAGAGGTCGCCAAAGGAAGACGGGAAGTGCTCGAAGCTATTGCGGTAGCCATTCCCGATGATTTCGACGCCCGAGGTGTCCGCGTTCATGCGGGCGGAGAAACCCGAGGACCAGACGAAGCCGTCATCGCTCTTGGCCCCAGCCGCCGCCTTGGGGTCGAAGGGCCAAGCACCGCCGCGCTGGTCGACATAGCCAGAAGAGACCCGGTAGGTCTTGCCCGACTTGTCGGTGAACGAACCGCCGCAGTTGCCGGAGTTCAGGTAGAGCTTGCCATCCGGTCC
>CAIYAN010000275.1 GCA_903924185.1 uncultured Opitutia bacterium
AGCAGGTCCGGCCGCCAAGGGCAAAATCCGCGGCAGCAATAGCGGCAAGATTGGTAAGGGTGGCTCGAAGGCCTCGAACAAGAAAGCTTTCACGCGCTGGGATAAGCCCCGTTCCCTCAAGGGACGCGCGGCCCGTCAGGCTCGCAAATAAACGATGCGGCACCGCCTCGTCCTGCTGGGTTCAGATGAAATCGCGTTGGCGGCGTTTGTCGCCGCGCGGGCTCTCCCAGCAGTCGAGGTCGTAGCCGTTTACTCGCAGCCCGACCGTCCCTCTGGACGTGGTCAAGCGGTGCGCCCCAATCCCGTGGCAGCGTGGGCACGGCAAGAGGGTTTACCGCTCCTCCAACCCGAGAAACTTTCCGCGGAAGATGCCGCATACCTGCAGTCCTTGGACGTCTCCCTCGGCGTGGTCATGGCCTATGGGCAGATTCTGAAGGACGATTTTCTGCAGGCGCCGCGCCTAGGCTTAGTGAATTTCCACGGCTCCTTGTTGCCAGCTTTGCGTGGGGCGACGCCCGTCGAGGGCGCTTTGGCCGCCGGCTTAGACGTGACAGGGGTTTCGCTTCAGCAAGTCGTGCGTAAACTGGATGCGGGTCCCTTGCATGCCTCGGCCGCATTGACGATTGCCCCGCACGAAGGCCGCGCAGCCTTGCGTGCCCGCTTGGGCCATCTCGCGGGGGAACTGGCGACCCGTGCCTTGCCGGCAATCTTGGCGGGTACTTCCATCCCTGTGCCGCAGGACGAAGCGCATGTCAGTTACACCCGTCGCCTGACCCGTCAGGATGAGGCGCTCGATTTTAGTGCGGACGCTCGGCTGCTCGCTGGTCGCATCGCGGCGATGGAAGGCTGGCCGGGGAGTACATTCGTTTGTAACGGCGTGGTCATTAAGGTCGGTGCCGCCCAAGCCATGAGCGTTAGCGCCGTGGCACCTGCGGGCACCATCCTGGCAGCGGATAAATCTGGGGTGCTCATTGCTTGCGGGTCAGGTGCCTGTTTGTTGACGCATATGCAACGGCCCGGTGGCAAGATGTTGCCAGCCGGGGAGTTCTTGGGCGGTTTCCCGTTAGCGATTGGTACACAGGTGCCCTCGGTGGCGATGGCTCCCTTGATTGCCCCGGCGCCGTTTCCGCGCCTGCCTAAGGCATAAGCGCTTGATTTAAAGCCCTTGCTGGGGTGTCATTACACATGCGCGCCACCTGGTTGACATTGCTCCTGTCGGCGGGGCTTTGCGCACAGCAAAAGGAAGTGACGTTTCAAGAAGTGACCAATGCCGTCGTTGCTGGTTACGCGGAGGACGCGAAGGCCGAGAAGGCCTGGGAACTCCGCTCCGCCTCGATGAAGCCAACGGCGGAGGCCGGCACTTGGGATCTGAGTAAACTCGAAGGAAAGTCGTTTAAGGACGGCAAGGTTGTCCTGTCTTTTGCGAGCCCTTACGGGACGCTGATTCCTGCCAAACGCTTAGCCCGCGGCCCCGCGTCTTTTAGTGCCCGCTCGCCTTCGTTCGACCTGAAGGGGATGGGCTGGAGTTGGCTCTCCGATCCGAAGGGCGACGTGTTCACGATTGAGTCCGACGTCGTCGCCGAACTCGACCTAGCCAAGCCCATCACTAAGCGTCTGCGGATTCGCGCCGAGCGCCTCGACGTTTCGCCCCGGTCCGATGGGACGCTCCTG
>CAIYAN010000276.1 GCA_903924185.1 uncultured Opitutia bacterium
CGCTTCTCGACACGGGCGTATGCCCAGACGGTCGCTGCACCGATGAGGGGCAAGGTCCAGAGCAGCCACGGGTGCCCGGCAAAGGTTGCGCCAGCCCAGCGTAATCCGGCTAGGAAGGCCGCGGCCGCCGCGCCGAGGGCAAGGCAGCTCGCCACCAGCAAAAAGCCCCAGCGCCCCAGCAGACGGGGTAGAGACGGGGGCTGGGCCAGTTCAGGCATGTGGGGAGCAAGGCAGGGAGGGAAGGGAGAGACAAGGGGAGAAGGGGTGGGGAAGGGGAAAGGGGATTGGGGGTAGGGGATGGGGGATAGGAGAGGCATGGGGATTGGGGAAAGGGGATGGGGTAGGGGCGGGATTTATCGTGCACTCCGATGAGGGAGGACGCGGCGAAGCCACGTCCCTACCTTATGAGGCAACTAGGTTGGCACGCAGTGCCAACCCTACCTCGAGACAGGACGCGGCGAAGCGAACCCGAGGCAAGCGAGGCAACTAGGTTGGCACGCAGTGCCAACCCTACCTCGAGGCAGGGCCATATCCGAAAAGGGTTGAGAGTCATCGGAGATTGTCAAAATCCCAAAATATGGAACACCCCATCCAACGTCGCGACTTCGTAACCACCATGGCCCTCGGCGGACTCGCCCTGGCCGCTGCCCCGAGCATCCTGAGCGCTCAAGGAGCCATGCCCGCTAAGGTTAAGGTCGCCCTCATCGGGTGCGGTGGTCGTGGCACCGGCGCTCTCTCGCAGTTCATCGCGGCCTGTAAGATCCTCGGCGTTGAAGCCGAGGTGGTGGCACTCGCCGATTCTTTCGAGGATCGGATTCAGAAGATCAACCAGACCTACAAGCTGCCCGCGACCAAGCTCTTCGTGGGTTATGACGCTTACCAGAAGGTGATGGCGACGGATTGCGCGTTCGTCCTTATGGCGACGCCGCCCGTGTTCCGTCCAGTGCATTTCGCCGCTGCGGTCGAAGCGGGCAAGCATTGCTTCGTCGAGAAGCCGGTCGCCGTCGACCCCGTCGGTGCTCGCGTCATCATCGCCTCGGGCGAGAAGGCCAAAGCCAAGGGCTTGGCCGTCGTTGCCGGGACGCAGCGCCGTCACGATGCCTCTTACTTGAAGAATAAGGCCCTCATCGAGGCGGGTGCCATCGGCGCCATTCGCGGTGGGGTGGTACAGTGGAACGGCACCGTACCGTGGGTGCGTCGTCGCGCCGCCGGTGATTCGGATGGCGTCTACATGAACCGCAACTGGGTGAACTTCGCGGAGCTCTCCGGCGACCACATCGTCGAGCAGCACATCCATAACGTCGACGTCGCCATCTGGTTCCTGGGCCGTCCGCCCGTCAGCGCCCTCGGCTTCGGCGGTCGCGCCCGGCGCGACTCCGGTAATATGTTCGACTTCTTCAGCGTCGACTTCGATTTCGGTGATGCCGTCCATATCCACAGCCAGTGCCGCCAGATCACCGATACGGCCAGCCGCGTGGGTGAGTTCTTCACCGGCGCCGAGGGTTCGTGCTTCGGCGGCGGCAAGGTCTTCTCGAAGAAGGACATCAAGGTACCCGATATCAAACTCGATACCGGCGATGCCATGGTGCAGGAACACGTCGACCTGATCCGCAGTGCCTACAACGGCAAGCCGCTCAATGATGCTCGCCAGATCGCCGAGACTAACCTCGCGGTCATCATGGGCCGCATGTCCGCCTACACCGGCGAGCTCGTGCGTTTTGCCGACCTGCTGACCAACGACAAGTCGCCGCACTACAACTTCCAGTTCGCTACTGGTGCGAAGGATTTCGAAACCGGCAACGTCAAGCTCCCAGCCGAAGTCCCACCGACCCCAGGGAAGGCGTGATACGAGGGAATGGGGGGTAGGGGATAGGGGATGGGAGAGGCATGGTGATTGGGGATAGGGGATGGGGGATGGGGAGGCATTGTTCGCCGTAGGCGAACGGTAGGGGCACGATTAATCGTGTCCTCCTGAGGTAGGAGGGCGCGGCAAAGCCACGCCCCTACCTGCGTGAGCAGGGCTCACGAGGGGATAGGTGATTGAAGCGGCATGGGGATTGGGGATGGCGGGAGGGCGAACGGACGCGACGCAGTCGCGCCCCTACCACAAGACAGGACGCGGCGAAGCCACGTCCCTACCCGATGCAGGGAGCCAACCCTACCACAAGACAGGGAGCCAACCCTACCTCACTAAGTGAGTATCTGCTTAATCACCTTGGCGGGGACGACGCCGACGAGTTTCTGGTCGAGGCCTTGGTACTTGAAGAGGAGCTTGTCGTGGTCGATGCCGAAGCGATTGAAGATGGTCGCGTGGAGGTCGCGCACGTGGACCGGGTCCTTGACGACGTTGTACGAGAATTCATCGGTTTCACCGTGGGTCATGCCGCCCTTAACGCCGGCACCTGCCATCCACATACAGAAATTACGGGGGTGGTGGTCGCGGCCGTAGTTGGTCTTGGTGAGAGTGCCTTGCGAGTAGACGGTGCGGCCGAATTCGCCGCCCCAGACGACTAAGGTGTCGTCGAGCATGCCCCGACGCTTGAGGTCCTGGATGAGCGCCCAGGCGCCTTGGTCGATGTCCTTGCACTGCGACTTGATATCGCCCGGTAGGTTGCCGTGCTGGTCCCAGCCGCGGTGGAAGATTTGTACGAAGCGGACACCCCGTTCGACGAGTCGTCGGGCCGTGAGGCAGCTATTCGAGAAGGTTCCACGGTCCTTGGAATCCGGGCCGTAGAGTTCAAAGGTCTCCTTTGATTCCTTAGAGAGGTCCGCGAGCTCGGGCACCGAGGCCTGCATGCGGAAGGCCATCTCATACTGTTTGAGGCGGGTGGCGGTCTCAGGGTCGCCGACCTGCTGGTAGGTTAACTCGTTGAGCTCATTCAAGCCATCCAGCATCTTGCGGCGAGTCTCGCGGCTGACGCCATCGGGGTCGCGGAGGTAGAGTACGGGATCGCCGGCAGAGCGGAAGGTGACGCCCGAGTATTGCGTCGGCAAGAAGCCAGCCGACCAAAGACGGGCCGAGATAGCCTGCACGTTGGCGCCCGGGTTGGTGTGGCGGGCATGGAGGACAACGAAGGTGGGGAGGTCCTCGTTCAGGCTGCCGAGTCCGTAGGAAAGCCAAGATCCCATCGACGCCTTACCGGGCACCATGTTGCCGGTATACGAAAGCATATTGGCCGGCTCATGGTTGATGGCCTCCGTGTTCATCGTCTTGATGACGCAAATGTCGTCCGCCATCTTGGCCGTGTAGGGCAGGATATCCGAAATCCAGGTGCCGCCTTTCCCGTATTGCTTGAAGCCAATCGCCGAAGGGGCGACGGGGAAACGGGCTTGGCCAGAGGTCATGCCCGTAATGCGTTGGCCATTGCGGATGGATGGAGGGAGGTCCTCGTTAAAGCGCTTCTCGAGTTCGGGCTTCGGGTCGAACATCTCGAACTGCGACGGCGCGCCAATCATCGAGAGGTAGATGCAGCGCTTCGCCTTGGCCGGGAAGTGCTGGGCGCCAGGGAGGCCAGCGGCTTGGGCTTGGCTGGCAAGGGACTTGCCCAGCAGCGAACCGAGGGCAATGCCCCCGAGGCCCATGGCGTTCTGGCGGAAGAACTGTCGACGGTTTAGGCGGAAGTTATGTTCGACGGCGTCAAAGGGATGCATGGCAGGATTATTTGTTAAGGGTTTCGTCGCGGTTGAACATCTGCGAGCAGACGAGCGTCCAAGCAGCCACCTCATTGGGCGGCAGCTTGGGGTCGACGGGTTTATCACCGGCCTTCAGTAGCTTGGCGGCCTCCGCAGGCTTAGCGGCGTAGTCCG
>CAIYAN010000277.1 GCA_903924185.1 uncultured Opitutia bacterium
CGCGTCAACGTTTCGGTCCGCGACTGGTAGGCCTGCGAAGTCGCAATGAATTCCAAGACGGCCTTCAGGTCATACTTTGACTCCACGAGACGATTGGCGAGGACATCGAGCAGGTCTTGATTCCAGGGCTCGGTTTGCATCGAGTCGACGGGGTGGACGACCCCCCGTCCCATGAGACGATGCCAGAGTCGATTGACGATCGTGCGCTGCAGCCGACCATTCTCGGGATGCGTCATGAGCGCCGCCAATTGCTGTAAGCGCTCGGTGCGTGGCTTCGTCGGATCGACTTGGCCGAGCTCGGGGAAGGGCCAAGCGGCCACGGCCGTCTTACCGGTGGGGATATCGCATCGCACCAGTTCCAAAGGCTGATTGGAAGTGATGGCCGCTAAACCATAGGCGTCGCGGAGCTTCCAGCGATCAACGAAGCTGTCATGGCAGGACGCGCACTTCATGTTAATGCCCAGGAAAGTCTGGGAGATACTCTGGGAGAACTGCAGCTCCGGGCGCGCGCCCGCACTCACGCTGCCGCGCCAGATGATACCCTTGGCAAAACCTTCGCTGGCCGGCGTCGGCGCGATGAGTTCGCGGACGAAGACATCGTACGGCTTATTCTCCGAGAGGGCGGTGTACAGCCAGCCCGTAATCTGCTTACGGCCACCATCGATGTAGCCCGTACCAGCATAATCGTTACGGAGGAGGTCGTTCCAGAATACCATCCAATGGTCCGCGTAGTCGGCGTCCCGAGACAGCAAGGTACGCACCAGCTTGGCTCGCTTGTCCGGAGCGCGCTCGGCGAGGAAGGCGGCGTTTTCGGCGGCCGTCGGCAAGACCCCGACCAAGTCCAAGTGAACGCGGCGTAAGAAGGTCGCGTCATCGGCGACGACGGGGCGCGGCAATTGCTTCGCTTTGACCCACGCGTCGAGGACGCGATCCAGGGGGTGCTCGCGGCCATCCTGGGCCGTCGGCAGCACCGGCGCCCGTGGCTTCAAGGGCGGCTCGTAAGCCGGTTGCTTAAAGGCAAAGCCGCTCGTCCAAACCGCCCCCTCGGCAATCCACGCCTTCAATTGGGCGACCTCCACCGGACTCAGCCCGGGCCCCTTGGGCGGCATGCGCACATCCAGGTCAGCGCTCGCCACGAGCTCTAGTAGCTTGCTTTTAGCCACATCAGATGGCACCACGACGGCCCCATTCTCGCTGCCTTCGAGCAAGGAAACACGCGTATTCATGGAGAAACCGCCTTTGCGCTTGTCGCCCGTGTGGCACTCGCCGCACTGCTTGCGGAGCAAGGGCACAATCTCGTGGTCAAAATCCACCGCCGCAGCGAGGGGTACGGCAGCGAGGAAAAGTAAGTGGACCAGGGGACTCCGCATGGGGGCAAAGTAGGGGGTCACCGTCGCTTATCAAGCCGTTGCGCAAGTTCGCATGGTTTAACCTTTCCGATTCCTTGAAGAAACGTCAGGCTCCTTTTATGCCCCTTCGCCCCGCCCTGCTCGTTTGCCTACTCTGTGGCCTCTTTGCGGCCCTCGTCGCCGCGGACACCAAGCCCGAGACCAAGCCTGAAACCAAGCCGACCACCCCGAAGGTCGCACCTCCCGCCATTCCCGTCTGCCCCAAGTGCCACAAGCAGATGGAATTAGAAGGCTTTGAAATGTTACCCGACGACGGCGGCGGCATCTTCAAGATTTTCGTCTGCAAGGCTTGCAAGACCACCGACAAGCGAAAGCGCGACTGAGCGTCACCGCTTCCGCCAACGAAAAGGGCGCCCGGCGGGCGCCCTTTTGCTTTCCTCAATTTCCGTTCAGCGCGCGAAAATAATGCAGCAGGATGAACCCGCCTCGACCGCCTGCTGGGTGTCCGTCAGTTTGCCCGTGACCGGGTCGACGCGATAAGCGTTGATCGTGCCGGACTTCTGGCCAGCGCACACAAGCCAGCGGCCGTCGTTGCTGAGGCCGAAACCACGCGGCACGGCCGGGACGTCGAGTGCATGCTGGATGAGGGCGAGTTTGCCGTCGGCCCCGATAGCATAGACCGCGAGCGAGTTATGGCCACGGTTGGAAACGTAGAGCGCCTTCCCGTTCGGATGGCAAAAAATCTCCGCGGTCGATGCACCCTTCGCGGAAGCACCCTCGGGCAACGTTGGTAAGACCTGTACTTCCTTCAAGGCCCCCGACGACGCGTCCACGGCAAACGTGCTCACGGTCATCAGCATCTCGTTGCAGACGTAGGCAAAAGCACCCTTAGGATGGAAGGCAAGGTGACGCGGACCGGAGCCCGGGGCCACGCGACCGGACTTCGGCTCATTTGGGGTTAGCGTGCCCTTGGCCGCATCAAAGCGGTAGATGAAGATATCATCCGTGCCGAGGTCGGGCACGTAAACAAAACGATTGGCCACATCCGGATAAATACCGTGGGCATGCGGACCCGCTTGGCGCCCCTTATTCGGACCCACCCCTTCATGCTGAAAGAAGCTACTGGCCACGCCGATCGAGCCATCCGCCTGGAGCGGCAAGCAAGCCACCGAGCCCGAACCATAGTTTGCGGCGAAGAGGAACTTGCCCGTTTGATCGACCGAGACGTGCGTGGCACCCTTGCCCTTTGTGTCCTGACCATTGAGGAAGCTCGCCTTACCATCGGCCGATAGGCGATAGGCAGCGACGCCGCCGCCCGCGACTTCGGCGGTCGCGTACAAGACCTTACCGTCATTGCTCAACGCCAAGTAGGAGGCCCCTTTCGCGTCAGCGATGACGACAGGCGCGGAAAGTTTACCGGTCTCCGCATCGATGGTGCCGCGTAAAATGCCCTTCGCCTGCGGGCCGGACGTACCGATGTAATAAGTGAGGTCGGCGGCAACAGCGGTGGCGGACATGAGAGCGAGGAGGGGGAGGAGCGGGCGCATAGAGTTAATGATGAGAGGGCAAGGACGGGGGATAGTTCCAAGTAAAATTTTAGCGACCATCCCACCAAGCGTCCAACTGGGTGGACAGACGCTTCACCTCGGCCGGGCGTTCCGCGGCGAGATCGCGGAGTTCATGCGGGTCGGCCTTCAGGTCGAACAGGCGCGGTGGTTCGGTGGCGTCGGTGGAGCCATTGGCCGTCTCGCCGGTCTTAAGGCCGCTCGACACGATGAGCTTGAGGTCTCCGGCCACGAGCCAGCGGTAACGCAGACTGGCCGCGGGGCGACCCAGCTCGCGGATATCGTGGGTTGAGTTCTGTCCCGCGACAAACAGGCGGGCCTGCAGGGCCGCATCGTCCAGTAAGTCAAGGCCGTCGCCATCGGCTGGCACCTTGGCACCGGCGAGTTTGAGCAACGTCGGCATGAGATCGACCGCGCTAGCGGGAGCGTCGACCACGGTCGGCTTAATGCGCCCAGGCCAACTCACGAGGATCGGGCTACGAATGCCGCCGTCAAAGGGCGACTGCTTCGAGCGCGCAAAGTCCACCACCGGCTTATCCGTGCGCGGAATCCAGCCGTTGTCCGAGATGTAGACGATGATTGTATCCCGGGCCAGCCCCTCCTTCTCGAGGTGTGCACGAACCTCCCCGATGGTCTCATCGAACCACTCAATCATCGCGTGGTAGCGGGCCGCCTGTGGCGTGGGCGACCGATCGCGATACTTAGCGAGTAATCTTTCCGGAGGATTATGCGGGTCATGCGGCATCATGGGCGCATACCAAGCGAAGAACGGCTTACCGTCTCTTTTCGCACGGGTAATAAACTCCGTGAGCGGAGCCAGAGTCTTGCGGCCGATGTCGAGGCCAACGTCGCCATGCCGGCCACCCTTGGTCATGCCTTCGGTAAACCCACCCGTCGTGTAGTCGCCCATCCACCACTTACCCGTCTGCAGGCTCACGTAGCCCTGCTCGCCCAGGAGGCGCGGCAGATGCGGGGACTGCTGGAAAAGCTTAATCATCTGGGCGCGGCCCTCAAGGAACGCCGCGCTCTTCTGCCTAGTCGCCGGGCTCACGGAGGCGGGCACAAGCGGATCATTGCCGGTAATGCCATGCCGATGCACGTGCCGGCCGGTTAAGATAGAGGCGAGGCTCGGACCACACAGCGAATTAGTGTTGTAGCCGCGCGGGAAGACGCGCGACTCGGCCGCCAACTTATCTAAGTTCGGCGTGCTGACCGCCTTCGAACCCATGAACCCATAATCAAACCAAGCATGATCGTCCGAAATGATCATGAGGATGTTGGGTCGCTTAGCCGGCGCCGCGGGCTCGGCGGCCCCCAGCGTCAACGCACAAAAGAGAAAGAGGAGAGAGCGCATATGTATGGTTACCAAATTTTGACGCGGTCCTTCGGATCCAGCCACATGCCGTCACCGGGCTTAGTGCCGAAGACCTCATGGAAGGTGTCCACGTTGCGCAGCACGACGTTGATCCGCTGGGGCATCGGCGAGTGCGTATCAGACAGCAGCCGATTACGGAGCGTCTCCGCCCGGATGTTGCCGGCGAAGGCAAACGCGTGGGCGAGGAAGAAGCGTTGGAGGGGCGTCTGCCCAGCAATCAGCCGGCCCGAGCGGTAGGCTTCCGTCGTACGGAAAGCGTCGAGGGCGATTTCGACGCCACCAATATCGGCGATATTCTCGCCCAAGGTGAGCTTGCCGTTGACGCGGATGCCCGGCAAGGGCTCTTCCTTATCGTACTGAGCGACGATCAAGTCGCATCGATCCCGAAAGCCCTTTTCCGTCGGCGGCGACCAGCCCTGTTCTAGGCGGCCTGTCGGACCGAACCGGCGGCCGGAGTCGTCGAACCCGTGCGTGAGCTCGTGGCCAATCGTGCACGCAATGAAACCGTAGAGGACCGCGTCGTCGAGCAGTTCGCCGTCATACGTCGGTACCGCGAGGATGGCGGCGGGCATGACTATCTCGTTATTCATCGGACTATAGTAGGCGTTCACCGTATAAGGACGCATCCCCCACTCCTCACGTTCGGGCGACCCACCCACGCGGGCGAAAGTACGCGCCCGGGACCACTTGCTGACGTTGACTAAGTTCTGGGCCAGGCCGTCGGCACGGATCTCCACGCCTTCATACCCGCGGAATTTATCGGGATAGCCCACGCGCAGTTTAATGGCCGCGAGTTTACGTAAGGCCCAGGCCTGCGTATCGGCGTCCATCCACTCCAGTTTACGAATCCGGGCGGCGAAGGCGGTCCGGACATTTTCGCAGACGAGGCGGAAACGTTCGCGTTGCGCCGGCGAGAACCGCCGGGCCACATATTCCTTGCCCATCAAGTCGCCCAAGGCGCCATCCTGCATCTTCAGGGCACGCTCCTCGAGGCTCCGTTGCTGCTTGGCCCCCGTCAGGACGACGCCTTCGAATTCAAAAGCGGCCTTGGCCGTGGTTGCGTTCAGGATGGAAGCGTAGCCCGAGATTGCTTGGAAGCGTAGGTAGTCGCGAATGTCTTCGGCGGGGGTTTCAGCGAGGATGCGGGCGAGCGCCTTGAGGAAATCAGGTTGGCCAACGATGACGCGGGTGACGGGGGGGGCGCCGGCACGGCGGGTGGCAGCTTCCCAGCACAGGCCAGGCGTGAGGGCATCGACTTCGGCCCAAGACATGGGGTGATAATGTGCATCTGGGTTACGCAGTTTTACCATCGGCAAGGAAACTTCGGCCAGCTTGACCTCGAAAGCGAGAACGGCGGCACCAGCCTGCTGGGCGCGCGCGGCATCGTAGCCTAGGAAACCCAACATCTTGGCGACGTGCGCGGGGAAAGCATCGCGCACGCGCTTGGTGGCGGGTTCGTCGCTAAAATAAAAAGCCCGCTCGGGCAGGGAGAGCCCGGCCTGCCAGAGATACAAGGCAACCTTGGTCTCGTCCTTCTTATCTTGGGAGGCAAAGACGCCCAGGAAGGAGCCGGTACCTTCAGCGTAGAGAGCCGCCGAGGCATCCAGTAACGCCTGCGGGGTCTTCGCCTCGTCGAGCTTAGCCAACACACCACGTAAGCCCGCGGGCAGTTCGGTCGGGCCATGCTCAAACCCAAGGGCGGAGCTCCAGAAATCAGCGAGGCGACGCTGGTCGCCGTTGGCGTCCTTCTTCACTAACAAGTCAGCGTTAATCGCGAGCAGGTCTTTCTTGATGAGGTCATCCTGCCAAGCGAAGGAATTGTAGACCGAGCGATCGGCCGGAATGGGGTTCGCTTGATTCCAGCGTCCATTGGCGTGGAGCCAAAAGTCCTTAGTGGGGGCAATCTCCGTATCGCGGTTCGACTCAACGAGGTCGGCCTGAGCCAAAGCGGTGGCCAGCATTAGGGCCAAGCAGGGGGTACGCAGCATGCCGAACAGTCAATCCACCCGCCGACTCTGCGGAACCCTTTTTTTAGAAAATCGCTGGCACCCCCTTGCGATCCCAAGCCCCTCGGGTATACTGTCGGCTGAGCCTCAGACCGAGCCCAAGGTGTCCGTCCCAGACGACCACCGCCGGGGGTACTGAAAGTATAATACGATTTTATTTCACTGATTATCAGTTGGTTAGGAAAACGTGTCCCCGAAAAGGCCTTTTAGGAGCCCCTTATATAGAGGCCCATCACTTTTTTTATGATCACACTCATCCCCACCGCCACGCCTGTCACCCCGACCTCCCTTGATCGCTTGCCCACCGAGCAGGCCTTGCTCCGCCCCGTCGTCGACACTGCCGAAGAGACATCGGACGCCTTCGAAGCCGGCGAAGCCATCGAAATCTCCGGCTACCAAGCCTACCTGCAGCAAGCCGGGCAGCATAAAATTCTGACCGCCGCCGAAGAGCTCCAGCTCGCCGTGCGCATCCAAGCCGGGCGCCTCGCGGAAGGCCAGTTCACGGCCGATGCACTCCAGGCTCGCGACGAGCTCATTCGCCATAACCTCAAGTTCGCGGTCTACTGTGCTGGTAAGTATGCCCACACCCTCGAGGAGCGCGAGGAACTGACCAGCGCCGCCAACCATGGTCTCGTCATTGCGGCGGAACGTTTCCTCGCCGAGAAACAGGTGCGCTTCAACACCTATGCCAGCTGGGCCATCTATAGTCTCATCATGGCGGAGATTGGCCGCCGCCGCGTAGTCGACCTCCCGCGCAATATCCGCGAAGCCCTCAAAGTCCTGCGCCGGGCTGCGGCGTCCCTCCTCCAGCGCGAGGGGCGCGAGGCGACGGATGCCGAGCTCGCGGCGGCGATGCAGGAAGACGAACATAAAGTAGCGTCTTTGCGCCGGCTCTCGCAAAGCAACGTCTCGCTCGATGCACCAATCGGCGAAGATGGCGAGCTGACGCTAGGCGAAACCCTCCGCGACGACGAGGCCCCGGGAACGGCCGACCAAGCGGCGTTACGACTCGACGCTGAACTCATCCGCGCGCACTTGCGGACGCTGAACGATCGCGAAGCCCTGATTATCGAGCTCCGCAACGGGCTGCGCGACGGCGCTGAATGGACCCTCGATGAGGTCGGCGGACGCCTCAACGTCAGCCGCGAGCGGGTGCGACAGTTGGAGGAACGGGCCTACCGTAAACTACGCGCCCTGCTGATGCCGGCAGCGGCGAACGCCAACTAAGTTCTCGCTCTAGCCGAAAGCGCTGAAGCCATCCGCTTAAGCCGCCGGTGCGTTCGGCTAATAACCCGAGACACTGTCTGGCGGGCGGAGGCTGACCTTGTCCTCCCCCTCCCTACGCGGTAGGCTATCCTCATGAAGACGCCCACCTGCATGTGCCGGAACCTCTTCTTGGGGCTGGGCCTGTTGCTGACCGCCGCCACGGCGCGCAGTCAAGAAGCCGAGCCTTTTGAAGATCCGCCAATCAACTATTCGGCGACGAAGCCGACCGACCGGGCGACGAAACTCAACGAGGCCTTTCAAAAGCAGGCCGACGAGATCCGCGGCTGGCCCGCCCGCCGGCGACTCCGCTGGCTACTCGAACAACTCGAAGTCCCCCTCGATTCGCAAATCCTCGTTTTCAGCAAGACCAGCCATCAACGCGCGCTCATTGGCCCAAAGAACCCACGCGTCCTCTTCTTCTCGGACGAAGCCTATGTCGGCTGGGTGCCGGGCGGCGCCATGGAAGTCACGCTCTTCGACCCCGTCCTCGGGGCGACCTTCTATTTACTCGATGCGCAAGCGGACGAAGCCAAGCCGCTGCTCCAGCGCGACAACCAATGCCTCTCCTGCCACAAGAGCTATGAACGGACGCCCAGCCTACGGGCTCGGTCGGTCATGCCCGACGCTGAAGGCGAAGCCCTCAGCGGCTCCAGTATTTCCAATATCGAGCCGGATACCCCCTACACGGATCGCTGGGGCGGCTGGTATGTGACGGGTGCGCCCAGCCCATTTCGCCATCGTGGAAATACCGTAGGTAAGACGGAGGCCGACTTTCGCACCAGCGACGGCAAGGGCGGCGTCACCCTGCAAACGCTGAAAGATTACTTCGACATTGGTCGCTACCCGAAGCCGACGAGCGACATCGTCGCGCTGAGTATCCACGATCACCAAGTCTACGTCCATAATGTCATTGCCGCTGCCAACCAGACTGCCCGCCTGTCTTTGGCTCGCTGGCCAGCGACCCGCGAAATCCTGCAGTTACCAGCCAATGCACCGCTTGCTGGCTCCACGCTCGTCTCCCTGGCAAGCGAAGCCGACAAAGTAGTTGCTGCGCTTCTCTGCCGGGATGAACCGGCGTTACCAAGTGATGGGCTCCACGGCGATGGCGACTTCGAGAAGAGCTACGTGAAAAGCCGGCGGGTCGATGGACAGGGCCGGTCGCTCCGCGACCTAGACCTTAGGACGCGGCTTTTCCGTTACCGGTGCAGCCCCCTCATCTACAGCGAATCCTTCCGCGGCTTCCCGCCGGAACTGCGGACCTTGGTCCTCACCCGTTTGGGTGCCATCCTCCGGGCCGAAAGCCCCCCTGCGGACTACGCTTTCCTCCCAGCGGCGGAGCGCCAAGCCATCGCCGAAATCCTCACGGCGACCCTCCCCGACCTCCCGCCCGCTTGGGGTCAGAAGTAGTTTTTAATACTTCTTTTACAATTCCCCGGCGAGATGTCGCTTGTGGGGCTTCGGTCACGTGGGCAAGATGTGCCCACGGATATGGCTACTTACCCCCTCCATCTCCAAGGCGGACACTTGTTCGTCGAGATTAACAACCAACGCTGGCTGTTCGACACTGGCACGGCCATCAGTTACGGCATGGCGCCGAGCCTGACGCTTGCGGAGCGCACCTTTACGCTGAAGCCCATTATGACTGGCAAGCCTGGTAAGCCCATTATCGGCGTGCCGAAACTCATCCAATTCCTGGGCACCCCTTGCGCCGGTCTCTTGGGCATGGACATTATTGGCGAGTTCGACTGGACGCTTAACGCCGCCAAGCGCACTTGCACCGCGACGACGGAGGCCACGCTCATCCGCGACCGGAGCTTCCCCCTTAAGACAGAGAACGGGCAGCTTAGCACCCAGGTCGTGATCCGCGACCGCGAGTATCGGTTGCGCCTAGACACTGGCTTTCAGCTGACCTTTCTCGAGCACCCGGTGATTGAGAATTTTCCCTCGGCCGGCAAGGGCCGCGACTTTCACGTCTATTTCCTCGGGGGCTGGTTCCAGACGGATTCCTTTCACGTCCCGATGAAGCTAGGAGTGGAATTTGCGGCAGACAACCTCCACACTGGCCGGTTACCGGCGAGCCTCCGGAAGGAAATCCTGCCCGTGGACTTCGATGGCATCCTCGGGGCGGAATTCTTCTCCCGGCATTTTCTCGCCTTCGCCCCGCGCCGGCAGCTCATCGGCTTCCTGACCTCCGGCGAATAGGCACGCAAAAGGCCGACCCCACGGGGTCGGCCTGCGTGACCATCGGGACCGGATGGCTTACTTAGCGAGCTCGGCGAGCTTCTCGCGGATGGCATCCGCTTCAATCTGATAGCCCTTGGCGTTGAGGTGCAACTGGTCAGGCATGATTTCCTTCGAGAGCGTGCCGTCGGCGGCGAGGAACTTGGCGCCGATATCGAAGTAGTGGACTTTCTTACCGTCATGGAACTTAGCGATGAGTTCATTCACGGCCTTATTCTTGGTGCGACCAGGGTTGCCGGTTTCACCAGCCCCGCGCGGGAAGATAGCGAGGAGGAGGACCTTGGTGTCAGGCGTGCGCTTATGGATGGCCGCGATGATATTCTTAATGCCGGCAGCGATCTGTTCGACCGAGTTCTCGCCGACGCCACTGTTATTGGTTCCGATCATGAGCACGACGACCTTCGGCTTGATACCTTCGAATTCACCGTTCTCGACGCGCCAGAGCACGTGCTGGGTGCGGTCGCCACCGATACCGAAGTTAGCGGCCTTATATTGGGCATACTCTTTTTCGAAGAGGGCCTTCTGGCCGTTCCAGCCAGCGGTGATGGAGTCACCGAGGAAGACGACCTGGGCTTCACCCTTCTTGGCGATTTCCACGAAGGAATCGTGGGACTTCTGGAAGCCAGCTTGGATTTTACCATCGGGTCCGACCTTCGGGGCGGCGACATCAGCTGGCTGGGCTGGAGCCTTCGGGGCGGCGGCCTTGACGGCGACCTTGGCCGCATCGGCGGCAGGCTTCTTCGCCTCGTCGGCGCTATAGAGAGAAACCTGAGCCAGTAGGGAGAGGCCCAAGAGAATGGAGAGTTTGGATTTCATGGGGATATTTGGGGTAGGCCCTTCATTTCGGACGGCGACCTAACGGAGTCAACAGTGACCCGCAGGTGCATTCTTGCTCCCCCGCCCTAAATGACGCTAGGTTGCGGAAATGAGCCCGAACTTGCGCTTCGTTACCCCCGCCAATGCCTTGAAGGAAGAATATAAAGGGCGGACGAATTACTGGCTCTGCCGGCCGGGCGTGACCGAAGCCAAGGCCTTGCAAGTCTGTGAAGCCACGCTGCCGGCGGGGGAAGGTCACAACTTTCACACCCACCCCGAGCTCGAAGAGATGATCTACGTACTCAAGGGAGAAGTGGAGCAGTGGGTTGAAGCAGAATGCCGCATCCTCAAAGCGGGCGAAAGTGCCCACATTCCCGCGGGGCTCGTCCACGCGACCTTTAACAGTTCGCAGGCCGACGCCACGATCCTCGCGATTCTTTCGCCCGGCGACAGCCAAGGCCCCTTCATGGTCGACGTCAGCGACCAAGAGCCCTGGAAGAGCCTGCGCGGCTCGCGATGAAATTCACCCGCGGACACCTCGTACTCGCCACCCTCGTGGCGCTGCTCCTAGCGGGCACGATTGGGCCCTGGCTAATTTGGGGCGAAGCCTTTGACCGCTCTTTCAGTCTCGGCGGGACACTCACTTGGCTCCGGGAACTCGGTCCGTGGGCGGCGGCGGCCGGTGTTGGTCTACTGGTAGCTGATATCGCGTTACCCATTCCCAGTACGATCGTCATGTCCGCGCTGGGTGCGACCTATGGCTTTTGGGTCGGCAGCTTGCTCTCCATCTTAGGTTCGATGCTCGCGGGGCTAACCGCCTACGGCTTAGCCCGCTGGGCGGGCCGACCCGCGGCGATTTGGATCGCTGGCGAAGACAGCCTCGTCCGCACCGATGAACTCTTTGCCCGCGGCGGCGCGTGGCTCGTCCTGACCTCTCGGTGGTTGCCCATCCTGCCGGAGGCGGTGGCCTGCTTAGCCGGATTGGCGCGCATGCCGTTCCGCACCTTCTTCTGGGCCCTCACGGTCGGCAGCGTACCCCTGGGCCTGACCTTCGCTTGGATTGGTACGTTGACGGAGGACCGCGAGGGACTCGCGCTCGCCCTGAGTGCCGGCCTCCCTATCGGTGCTTGGCTCCTGAGCCAACGCTGGCGGCGCTGACCTACTTAAGTTCGCGGAGGCGAACGCCGCGATACCAGACGCGCTTCGCTTCGTCTTGGAAACCAACATGCCCATCCGCGGGGCGATCCTTCATTGGCGATTCGTCGAGCTTGAGGAGGATGATACGCTGGCCGTTAAAATCCACCTGGAGTAGACGATCTTTGAGTGTAAGCGTGTAGCGATTCCACTCACCGACTGGCTTGACCATATTCTTGGCCGGGGCCATGGCCTTGATGATTCCACCGCAGTCGTGATTACCAGGCGTGGCTAAGCCATAAGTGTCGAGCACTTGGAGCTCGATGCCCTTATCCACCGGATTGAGCGGGTCCGCGACACAGAAGAAGACGCCAGAATTGCCGGTAGGCTCGATCTTGAATTCGAGATCGAGCACGAAGTCGCGGTATTTCTTTTCGGTGAAGAGGTAGGCATCAAAACGCTTCCAGCCCGTCTCACCGGCCCGCGGCTTTAACGTGACCGTCCCGTCTGTATCGTAGACCCAATTACCCTTAGTCTTCCAACCCGCCAGGTCTGTGCCGTTAAATAACGGGGTGAAGCCCGGCGCGTCGGCCGCGGGATGCGTCACCGCGATTGCCGGGGCCGAGACTGGGTAAGGATCCTTCGCCGGAGCGGCGTTGAGGACAGCGGCGAGGCCGCATAGGCAGAGGAGGGTTTTCATATCAGAGAGTCAGTAAGGCGGTGGGGCAAAGCTGGGGGTCGAGTCGCTCGGTCAGTGCTGCGCGAATGACGGCTTCTGTCCGTGGAACCTTGCCTTGAAAAACCTGTACGCCATTCACCGACACGGTCACGGGCTCATCCAGATTGAGCAGTGCATCGCTGAGGCGGAGGGCGGTACCTTTGGGAATATCCCCCGCGAGCCCGATGGACTGCCCCTTGACGGTGGCCACCATCTTCTGGCCAGGCTTGGTGCTGTCCGCGGGCACTTGGAGCCAATAGAATTGATGGTGCGGCACGCCCGTCTGCACCCAGATAACCTTTTTCGGCCAGGCTTGGCGCGTGAACTTAGCCATCCACGGCAAAGCCTCCGCATCCTTAAGGCTCATCCAATGGGGCAGGCCTTCGTAGACGCGGCCCAGGTGTTCATAGCCCTCGGGGTCCTCCTGATGCAGGCGACCAAATTCGGCAATCTTCTCGGCGACGACTTTATTGCGATTATAGGCCGCGTCAGCGCCGCCGACGAACATCGCAAACGGCAGGTTACGCACGCCGAGTGTGTTCACGCCATTGGTATGGCCTGCCATCATCGCGGCAGCGGCAAAGCGATCGGGCATCCGCGGAGCTAATTGCCAGACGCCGTCGCCGCCGGCGGAATAGCCTAGGAGATAGACCTTCGCGGGATGCACGCCGCGCACGGCGACAAAATCATCAATCAAACGGGCGAACATCGGGTCGATGTGCCCCTCGTGCCAAAGGTTCCAAGTATTGGTCGGAGCGCGGGGCGCCACGACGATGCCCTCCGCCGGGGCATAGAGACGAATCTGATTTTTCCACTGCTGGTCATTCACCGTGGCCGGCGCACCCCCGCCACCGTGCATCGAAATCCACAGGCTCCGCTGACCTTCGGGCGCGAGGTTAAATTCTTTTTCCAACCAGCGAAGGGACTTGTCGCCGAGCTTGAGTTCCTTCGCGGCGACCTCGGGCCCGCGCTCTTTCTTGAGCTCACCCGTCCGCTCGGCGGTGAGCGCCGCAACGGCCGCTTCCGCTTGACTGCGGGTCAGGCCCTCCGCAGCCGGCAAAGCCAAGCCAGCTAGGCAAAGAAGCAGCATGTGGGGCAACAGGCGATGCATGACGCCAAGTTGGCGGCCGAGCTCAAGCGTGGCGAGCCATCTTCGGCATCGACCACCCCAATGTCATACCATTTATATGACAACATCATGGTCCGCCCCGCCCTGCTCAGCCTACTCCTCCTGCTGTCCGCCTGCCAGGCAATCCCACAGCACCCCGCTAACCTCGTCGTCGAAGGTGTCCCGGCCATCACCCCGGAACTCAAGGCGGAGCTCGAGCCCTACGCCAACCTCGGTGGCGCCAGCTTCCGCGGCTGGGCGACCACGCAGCGCACCATCTTGGTAACCACCCGAAGTGGTGATGCTTCCCACCTGCACACGATGGCCGCGCCCCTCGCAAAGCGCACCCCGCTCACCCGCGGACCCGACACGGTGCGGAGCGGTTCGTTCCAACCCAAGGGTACGCGCCTGCTTTATTCCGCGGACAAAGGCGGCGATGAAAACTTCCAGCTTTGGCTGACCGATGCGGCCCACCCCGAGCAGGCACCCCGGCGCCTGACGGATGGTAAATCACGCAACACCGACGCGACCTGGTCCAAGGATGGCACCCTGATTGCCTTCAGCTCCAATCGCCGTAACGGCAAAGACAGCGATATCCTCATCGCCGATGTACGTAGCCTGGGTGAACCGCGTGAACTCGTCCGCCTGGACGCCGGCGGCTGGGCACCAGTAGATTGGACCGCGGACGGCAAGTCCTTGCTCGTTCGGCAGAGCCTGGGCAACGCCGCCTCGCGCCTGTGGACCGTGGAAGTGGCCACGGGCAAACGCACGCAAGTCAGTCCGAAAGGTGTCACCTGCCTCTACCAGCAAGCCGTCTTCGCCGAAGGCGACCAGGCGATCTATGCCTTGACCAACCATGGGTCCGACTTCCTTTCCGTGATGCGCCTCGAAGTCGCGACCGGGAAACTCACCCTCCTCGTGGCAGCACCGAAGTGGGACGCCGAAGAACTCGCCGTATCATCTAACGGCAAGCGGCTCGCCTTCGCCATGAACGTGGAAGGCTTCTCGCAACTGCGTTGCTGGAACCTCGAGACCGGCAAGGAAATCCCCGTGCCGACCCTCAAGCCCGGCGTCCTCAGCAACCTCGCTTGGCGCGCAGGCAGCCACGAGCTTGGCTTCACCTTGAACAGCGAAGACTCCGCCAGCGATGCTTGGTCGCTAGACCTCGATGCGGGGGCACTCACCCGCTGGACGAACCGGACGACGAAGCCCAAAAAGGAAATTCCCGTGACCCAGCCAGAAGTCGTACGCACGCCGAGCTTCGATGGCCTCAGCATCCCCTCCTTAGTTTACTACCCGGACGCCAAGAAGTTCCCGGGGAAGCGCCCCGTGCTGATGCTCTTTCACGGCGGGCCGGAAGGTCAGTCGCGCCCGGGCTACCGCGGTTCGGCACTCTATTATCTCAACGAACTCGGCGTAGCACTGGTCTACCCGAACATCCGTGGCTCGACTGGCTACGGCCGCACCTTCCTGAGCCTCGACGATACCGTTAAGCGAGAAGATGCGGTGAAGGACGTCAGCGCCGTACTCGATTGGGTCGCCAAATCCGATCGCCTCGACCCGAAGCGCGTCGCGGTCTACGGCGGCAGTTACGGCGGCTTCATGAGCTTAGCTTGCCTCACGAACTACCCTGACCGCTTCCGTTGCGGCATCGACAACGTCGGCATTGCCAACTTCGTAACCTTCCTGCGGGACACTGCGGATTACCGCCGCGCCAATCGTCGGCTCGAGTACGGCGATGAAAGTAAGCCCGAGGTGCGCGCCTTCCTTGAGCGCATCTCACCCGCGAACCACGCCGACCGAATCCGCGCACCCCTGCTTATTATCCAAGGGCGCAATGACCCCCGCGTCCCCTTCACCGAGGCGGAGCGCATGCGGGACGCCATCCGGGCCCAGGGCGGGCGCGTCTGGTTCGTGATGGCGAACGACGAGGGCCACGGCTTCGCGAAGAAGTCGAATGCCGACTTCCAATTCCAAGCCACGGTCCTCTTCCTCAAGGCCAACCTCTTGGACTAATCAGCGATCTTAATGGTGGTCGCCGTGGCGCTGCATCTTCTCGCCCCAGGCGAAGAGGATCATCGAAAGCAGAAAGACCCCGTGGATAATGGCCTGCCAGAGGATGACCTTCTCATGGCTGGCCGTCATGGGCTTGTCGGCGGAAGCCGCCGAGGTGATGTCGATGAAGCTCTTCAGGAGGTGGATGGCCGAGATACTCGCCAAACTCCCGGCGAGTTTAACCTTCAGCGTATTAGCGTTGATGTGGTCGAGCCAATCTGGGCGGTCGCCGTTTTCGCCGAAGTCAATCCGACTAACGAACGTCACGTAGCCACCGACGACGACCATGTTCACCAGATTGGCCACCATGGAAATATCCACCAAAGAGAGAATGCCCAACATGATGGAGCTCTCCGTGGCGGTCGCAAAACCGGCGAGCAGGTGGATTAATTCTTGGACACTCTTCCACGCATAGGCGATGGCGGCAAAGATGAGGGCGACGTAAATCGGTGCCTGCACCCAGCGGCTGGCGAAAATAAAATACTCCAAACCATGCTCCAATTTCTGGGCAATCCCTTCGGACTTTGTGTCTTTAGACATGGCCTTAGAATCAGTATTCTAATCCATTCGTCAAGCCGTGGTGGCGTCAAACGCCCGCGCTCGCCGCGGCCTCGCCCAGCGGGTCGGCGTTTGGCTCCCGCAGGTAGGCATCGGCCTTGGCCGAAACAATCACGCCATAATTAATCGTGCCTAACCAACCCGACATGATGATGCCGACGCTACCGGCGTGGTACAGCCCACCCACTTGTTCAGGTAAGCCCATCGATACCTTAAGCCCTTCGAACTTCGTGCCGAAGGAAGTGCCCGCCACGTGTCGGACGTAGCGGTTCACCGTGCGCGGAGTGGCCGCCTCAGCGTGGTCGACCTTAGAGCGGATATCAGGGATGAACTTCTCCAACCCGCGGAAGGATTCCTCAATGACGCGCGCCTTGTGCGTCTGGTAGTCAGCCTCGGAGAGGTTCGCCCAATCCTCGAACTGCTGATTGACCGAAGTGACGATCGCGTAACGGGGGATCTTAGTGTGGGGACGGGTATCCGGATAGTAGACCGAATAGGTCCGCGAGGTCGTATGGAAGTCGATGAGCTCGCGACTGGAGAATGGCTTCGCCTCGGAGGTGAAGACGAGGTCGCCGATGTGCGGGATACTCTCGCCCGTCCGTACGCCCATGTAGACTTGGCAGGAGGACGTATTGACGCGCACCTGGCGGGCCTGCTCCAGGAAGGAGTCATCGAACGCCGTGGCGTCCGTCAGTTTCAGGACGGTGTCCTTAATATTCGCATTGGAGACGACCGTGGCACAGGCCACTTCGGCCTCTTCGCCCAGCCGCGTGCCGCGGAGCTTCACCCCGACCACCCGGCGCCGACCGGAGGCGTCTTTCTCAACGAGCACCTTCTCGACGAGCACATTGCGGCGAATGTCGACGCCATTGGCCTTCATCTCCACCGTCATCAAGTTAATCATCGTATCCGTGCCCCCTTGGAAGATGAACACGCCCTTCGACATGAAGTTTGAGAAGACGATGCCAAACGTGATGGCCGGGTCGTCGAGGGTCGAGCCATTGGCGTAGGCAATCGGCTCGAGCAGGAGACGCTGGATATCGGGGCGACCGGGAAAGAACTGCTCAAAGAGCTCGCGTGTCGTGCGCGGGTCATTGTCGTAGTAGTTCATCTCCCGAAGGTGGGCGAAGAACGCCTCCACGGTCTCGGCCGGGACGCGGAACTGCTCGATCATAATCCGGGTGAAGTCCGCACGGTCGAACGTCGTCCGGACGTCAAAATCCGGATTAATAAAACGGACGTCACTGAGCTGATGAATCCGGTCGGAGATTTCCTTGGTCCAGTAGCGCCGGGTCGACTTGATCATCCCATGCGGGAAGCCGTGCAGGGAGATATCGAACACATGGCCGCCGGCGCGCTTAAAGAAAGTCGCCAACCCGCCGAGCTGGTAATGGTGCTCGAGCAGCAGGACCTTCCGGCCGAACTTGGCGAGGTTGTTCGCGGCCGTCATCCCGCCCAGACCGGCGCCAATGACGACGGCGTCGTAGCGAGGGAGCAGGTTTTCGAAAGGCGAAGGCATCGGAAGGGGACTGGAAGAAGGAAACGGGCGAAAGGCAAAGCCGAAACCCGTTTGCAGGCGGCCTTTAAGGCGTCCGGAGGCTCCAGCCAGCCCGCGTCTTGGACAGTACCACCGGCCGGCCGAACAACTTAGCTAACGGCGGACGACGCAGGACTTCGGCGACAGGGCCGGCGGCCAGCTTGGCGCCCTTCCGCAAAAGTAACGCGTGCGTAAAGACCGGGACGATCTCCTCGACATGGTGGGTGACGAGCACGATGGACGTACGCTTGGCCACCGTCGGTAGCCGCTGCAACAACGCCAGAAAATCTGCCCGCGCCGCGGGGTCGAGGCCCGCACACGGCTCGTCTAAAATGAGTAAGCCTGGCTGACCGATCAACGCCCGCGCAATGAGTACGCGCTGCCGCTCGCCTTGGGAGAGATGCCCGTAGGGACGGGCCGCGAGGGCTCCGACCTTCAGCTGTCGCAACATCGTGCGGGCACGGGCCAAGACGGCGGCAGGCGGACGCCGCCAAAGGTTGATGACCCCATCGACACCCCCTGCGACGACATGTAAGGCGGGTTCGGCTGGTTGCACCATCGCAGCGACCGAGGGGCCCGCTAAGCCGATGCGACGACGCAGTTCGCGCCAGTCACTCCGACCAAACGTTTCCCCGAGGACGGTAACCCGTCCGGACGTTGGGGCGAAATAGCCCGTCAGCGCCGCCAAGAGCGATGATTTTCCGGAACCATTCGGGCCGAGGAGCACCCAGTGTTCGCCAGTGCGCACGGTCCAATCAATACCCTTAAGGATGACCTTGCCTTCGCGAGCGATGCGCAGGCGAGCGACCTCGAGGACAGGCGGGAGCGGCGGCTTCATGGACTCATCTTATTAGGGAGGGCTCGGTCCGACTTCCAAGTCACAAAGCGCGCACGCCCATCCTTGCCCTCCGCCCCGAGGTCTGTTTATGATTAAAGAATGCGCTGGGCAACCCCACTCCTCCTCGGCCTCTGCCTCGCCCTGGGGGCGGCGGAGAAACCGACGCCGGCGCCGATCTCGCCAGCTGACTTGGCTGAGCTCGAACAACTTCGGCAAAAGTCACGGGAAGACACGGTGCCGCCCACCGCCGCCCCGCTACCAGCGCCAGCGAACGGCGCCATGAGTCGGGAGGACCAAGCGGAGTTCGACGCCTTGCGCTCGCAAATCAAGGCCCGCCAAACGGAGACCACTGGCGGACGGCCCATCTTAGTGCAACTCATTCACACGGAACTCGACGGGTTAGAACTAGTAATGGTACTCGACGCGCCAGTTCCCACGCCGGTCGTCATCCAGGGCAGCGGCCACACCTTAGGCCAAAAGTTCAGCGTCACCGGCACGTTCAGCGGCGCAGCGAAGTTCGAAGGCGCCTACTACTCCTTACTCAAGACCAGTGAGCCCGTGGTAAACGTCCTAACGCCCAAGGAAGCCCCCAAGGCGGACCAGACCCCCCACCCCGTCTTGGGCGCGACCGACGGTGAAGCCGACGATGGCTTCAGCGGCTTCCAACTCAGCAACATCCTCTTCGCAGGCTTCGCCGCCATCTCGCTCGCCATTGTTGCCCTCAAGGTCAAAGCCAAGATCGATGCCATGAAAGGCAAGAAGTCCCGCCGGCGTTGACCCCACTTTCAACATCATGAAAATCGCCCTACTCCTCGCCCTCGCCGCCCTCACCTGCGCCCCGCAGGCGGCGAGCGCTGCCACGAACGCCGAAAAGGCCAAAGCCACCGCAACGGCTGTAGCCGCAGGTGGTGGCACGGCCAGCACCGCTACCACGGGGACCAAGGTCGCCCCCGCCAAAGCTGACCCGAAAGCCGCGGAGGAAACGCCCACGCCCCTCACCGAGGCTTTAAAGGACGGCACTGAAACGCGCATCACCTGCGTCTACAAAGGCGCAGGCAAATTCGCGGCGATGTCCGGCACCTATCATTACAAGCTCTGGGTGCCCGCAGGCTACTCGGCTGACCCCAAGAAAACCTGGAAGACCATCTTCATCGCGGACCCCAGCGGCAAGGCCAAGCTCGGCGCCATGGGCGACTGGATCAAAGCACATGGCTACATCGCCGTGATGCTCGAAGAATCCAAGAACGGCCCATGGGAGCCGACTATCGGCAACTTTCTCTCGGCACATGAAGACGTTGTGAAGCGGATGCGCGTCGCCGAAGGCCAGAAAGTTGCCACCGGCTTTTCGGGTGGCGCTCGCGCGAGTTCGCTCTTCGTGACGCTCGCCCCTGGCTTCGGCGGCCTCGTCTTCCAGGGTGCCGGCTGCAGTGACGTAAACCCCGACGGCACGTACATCATCAAAGATATCAAGTGTAAGACCGTGGCCGGAACGTTTGGAAAAAAAGATATGAACTACAAGGAGGCCGCCCGCCTGAAAAATTCCTTCGGGGCGCGTATCGAGATCTTCGAGTTCGAAGGCGGGCACCAGTGGG
The DNA here is from genome assembly GCA_903924185.1 of uncultured Opitutia bacterium. Taxonomy (GTDB): domain Bacteria; phylum Verrucomicrobiota; class Verrucomicrobiia; order Opitutales; family UBA953; genus UBA953. The sequence goes on from CAIYAN010000277.1 coordinate 20,159, forward strand.
CGCCGAAGGAAGTCATCGAGCTGGCCTTGAATGTAGTGGACGGCAAACTGCCCAAGTAAGGGTCGCGGCCCTGCTGAGAAAGTTTGCAAGGAACGCGAGGGGGCGGTTGGGTGTCCTATCCCCATGAAGTCCCTCCTGCCCCTCCTCCTGGCCCTCACGGGTTTCGCGGCCTCGACCGAGTCCGCGCTGAAGTTCGCGGACCCGAAGCCCCAAGCCTATAGCCTGACCCTACGGGCGAGTGAAATCGACCCCCGCTGCAAGTCGCATCCAGAAGTCGGGTTTGTCCTCGAGGCGGCCGGCAAGCCCGCCGACACCCAACGAGCCAGCGTCGATACCCGGGTCGCGCCGCGGGGCCAACTCGTGATTTGGCTCATGGGCCACAGCCAGCCACTCGCGGAAAAGGTCAATAGCTACGGCTTACACTACATCCAAGTCGCCTATGCGCGCGAGTGGTTCGCCAAACTCAACACTGAGCCACTCGATGACTCGCAGCACCTCGGCAACATCCGCCTCGAAGCCACCACTGGCCTGGATGCGTCCAAGGCCATCGACATCCCCGTACCTGACAGCATGAAAGAGCGCGCTTACCAACTCGTGAAGGCGCTCGTGAAGTCCAATTCGCCAGGCCGCTGGGAATTCTTCCTGACGAAAGATGGCAAAGCCCTCGATTGGGAAAAAGTGATCGTCTCGGGCGCCTCGCACGGCGCGACCTCTTCGGCCCGTTTCGGCATCGCGCAGAAGTGTGCGCGTATCGTGATGTTCTGCGGCCCGCGCGACCAACTCGACGACTGGCAAGCACTGCCTTCGGCGACTCCCTCCAACCGTTTCTTTGGCTACAGCCACGTGCTCGACAGCGGCTGGAGCGGTGACCATTACCCGCGCTCGTGGTTACTCATGGGTCTAAACAAGTTTGGCCCCATCGTGAATACCGACGAAGCCAAGTACCCTTACGGCAACTCCCGCCGCCTGATCACCAAGTACGACGTCAAAGGCGACGCCAACAAAGCCCACGGCTTCGTTCAAGTCGGCAAGAACCCGCCGAAGGACGCCAAGGGCGTGCCGGTCCAGGAAGACATCTGGCGCTACCTCTTCACTTCCCCCGTCGACGAAATCGGCAAGCCGGTCCCGGCCGAGACCGAGACCCGGATGAATCTGCGGAAGAAGAAGTGAGCCCCCTTACCGAGGCTTGCCCTCGGATGGCTTTCTCCCGTTGGATGACCTGACATCGCCGTGGCCATCCGCATCGACCTACTTACCCTCTTCCCGGCCATGGCCGACGGCTTCCTTCAGGAATCCGTCATCGGCCGTGCCATTGAAAAGGGAACCCTCGGGTTCAAGGCCCACGACCTGCGGCAGTACTCTAAGGATAAGCACCGGAAGGTCGACGACATCCCGTATGGGGGTGGTCCAGGCATGCTGATGACCTGCCAGCCCCTTTTTGATGCCGTGGACGCCTTAGCCACCCCCGATTGCGAGGTCATCTACCTTTGCCCCGACGGGGAGCAGCTGACCAACCCCTTGGCCCGGGAATTAGCCCAAAAAAGCCACTTAATCCTCATTTCTGGCCATTATGAAGGAATCGACCAGCGCTTCCGGGACCGCAAGGTTACCCGCGAAATCTCGATCGGTGACTACGTTTTGACCAACGGCACCCTCCCAGCCTGCGTCCTGGTGGATTGCATCGGCCGGCAAATCCCCGGGGTCCTCGGCGAGGAAAACTCCTTGACTGGGGATAGCTACAACGGCAAGTTGCTCGCCTTTCCGCAGTACACCAGACCCGCTGTTTATGATGGTCTCGAGGTGCCCCCGGTCCTCCTAGGAGGACACCACGCCGAAATCGAAAAGTGGCGCCGGGTAAAGCAAATCGAGAAGACAAAGCACCGCAGGCCCGACCTACTGGAAGACCAAGAACACCAGCCATGAGCAACCATCCCCTCCTCCAATACGCCACCCAATCGCAGCTGAAGCCCGGCCGCGGTCACGACACTTTCAAGGTCGGTGATGGCGTCCGCGTCTCCACCAAGGTCCGCGAAGGCGACAAAGAGCGCACCCAGCTATTCTCCGGCATCGTGATCTCCCGCAAGGGCGGTAACGTTCAGGAAACCTTCACCGTCCGCCGCGTCTCCTTTGGCGAAGGTGTTGAGCGTACCTTCCCGGTCCACTCCCCGAACATCGAGAAGATCGAAGTCGAGCGCGTGTCCCAGGTCATGAAGGCCCGTCTCTTCTACCTCCGCGATCGCCACGGCAAGTCCGCTACCAAGGTTAAGGAAAAGCGCTACGACCCGTCGGCTGCAGCCGAGGTCAAGTAAGCGCTCTCTGCGCCGTCCAAAAGCCCCGCTTCCGGGGCTTTTTTATACCTAAAGATAAAGGCCTAGTATCTTAAACGACTGCAATCAGGCAAATCAACCTGCTGTTAATAAGTTACTTACCCTGCATAGAGTCGTTTCAGGTCCTCCCAAATGGGTTAAAAGTTTTTTCTGAAAACGCCGCCTGCAGGCTTGACTCCCCCCTTCCCGCCTGCGTCTTTCCACATCCCTCGTTTGGCTAGCCCAAGCGTCCGGCAACTCCCTCCCTCTTCCCAACTACAATGCTACGCATCCGCCTCCAACGCTTCGGTACCAAGAACGAGCCGACCTATCGCCTCGTCGTTGCCGAACAGAGCGTCCGCCGTGACGGTCGCTTCGTCGAAGTCCTCGGCCACTATAACCCTGGCGCCCGCGGCAAGGCCATCCCTCTCGTCATCAACGTCGAGCGCGTCGACCATTGGGTCAAGCTCGGCGCCCAGCCATCCGATACCGCGAAGTCGCTCGTGAAGCGTGCCCGTGGTGCCGCTGCCGCTGCTCCGAAGGCCTAAGTCCCCTCTACACGGCGGAAACGCCCACCCTGACGACGTCACACCCTGCCCACCAGCAGGGTGTTTCGTTTGGTGGGGTCAGCGAGCCACTCAGTTGACCTTCGTCCAACCGCCTTCGCCGTTCTTCTCCAGCTTCTGAAAGCCCGCCTGCGCTAAGCGCTTATCGGAAACGGCCTGCTTCATGGCTCCTTCACCATATCGAATCGTCAAACTCGGCGAAGCGAGGAGGCGTCGGCAGGCCTCCTTAGTGACCGGGTGCTGAGTGAAATCCGGCGCTTCCGTCGGCAGATCGACCTCAAATTCGTCACCCTCGGTGCCGTCGGCCTTGAGCACGATGTAACGACGCAACGGCATCTTATTTCTTGGCGGTACGCGGGTCAAAAGCATCGCGCAAACCATCCCCAAGGTAACTGAGCGAGAGTAAGGTTCCCGCAAAGACGACGGAGGGGATGAACAGTAGCCAAGGGCACTGCTCCATGACGTCGGAGCCTTCTTTGATCAGCATCCCCCAGGAGGTCATGGGCGACTTCACGCCGAGGCCTAGGAAGCTGACGAAGGCCTCGAGCAACATCACGCCTGGAACGGTGAGGGTCGCATAGACCGCGATGGTTCCGGAGAGGTTCGGGAGATAATGGCGCAGGACGATACCCGGGCGCGATTGGCCCAAGGAAACGGCCGCCTCAACGAATTGGCGGTTCTTCAGCGAACGGGTCTTGGTGCAAACGATGCGAGCCATCGTCAGCCAAGACACGCCACCCACCGCCAAGAAGATCATCCAGATATTCTGCCCAAAGATCACGGTGCAGAGGATGACGATGAGCGTCAGTGGGAGGGTGCTCACGATATCGACCACCCGCATCGCAAGGTCCTCGAAGCGTCCGCCGATTTCCGCGGCGACGACACCGTAGATCACCCCGACGAACAGCGCGACGGTCGTGGCAATCAAGCCGACGGAGATGGAAATCATCCCGCCTTGCAGCAGGCGGGCGAGTAGGTCGCGCCCCAAGAGGTCCGTCCCCAACCAATGCGCCGCACACGGGGCCACCGGGCCGAGCGCGAGGTCTTGTGTCTTGTAGTCGGGTAGCAGGTCGAGGGCCGTCAGGAGCGGTGAACTAAAGCAGAGGGCGGCGATGCCGACCAAGAACCACAGGGCGATCACTGGGGTGCGATCGCGCTGGAAGCGTTGCCAGCCGGTTTCGGTCGGAGCGGAGGCGTTGGTCACAGTGAAACTCATCGGCGGTCGCGCGCGGTGCGCGGGTCGAGGGCGGCCTTCGCGAGGTCGGCCACCAGGTTAAGGCAGAGTAAAGCGACCGCGTAGAGCAACGTCGTCCCGAGGATGACGGGGACGTCGCGGTTGATGATAGCGGTAACAAAGAGACGGCCGACGCCGGGGACGTCGAAGAGAGATTCAACGACAAAGGAGCCAGAAACCAAGGCGGCGGCGGCGGGCCCAAGGTAAGTGACGACGGGTAAAATGCCATTCCGCAGCGCATGCACGAAACGCACTCGCATCGGCGACACGCCCTTAGCGCGCGCGGTGCGCACGTAATCCAAGGTATAGACTTCCATGAGTTCACCGCGCGTCAAGCGCGCCAAGGGTGCAGCGGTGATCAGCCCCAAAGCCAACGAAGGCAGCACGAGGTGTGACACCGAACCCCAACCGCACGGCGGAAACCAGCCGAGCTGGAGCGAGAAGACCAATGCCAGCAAAGGTCCGAAAACAAAGGACGGCACACAGATACCAATGAGTGCAAAGCCCATGGGCACGCGGTCCATCCAGGTATTCGGACGGGACGCCGCGATTACTCCAATGGGGATACCAACGAGGATCGCGATGAGCAAAGAAAGCGACCCCAAGACGACCGAGACCGGGATGCGCTCGCCGATGATTTGATTCACCGTCCAGCCAGGGTACTTCATCGAAGGGCCCAACGAGCCCTGGGAGAGATTGCTAATATAGTTTCCCAGCTGCACGTGGAGTGGCTGGTCGAGTCCGTAGTAGGCTTCGACCTGCTTCTTCACTTCTGCTGGCATCGGGCGTTCCTTATCGAACGGACCACCGGGCACCGCATGCGCTAAAAAGAAGGTGGTGACGACCACGACCAAGAGGACGGGGATCATTTCAGCCAGCCGCTTGAGGACGTAGAGGAACATCGGGGCGAGGCCAGCGTGGGACGGACGAGGTGGGTTGCAAGCCTACGGGACTAAGGCTGCTTTTCTTTGGCCGCCTTGGCACGGCGCTCCATTTCCTCAATGGATAGAGCCGCCGGCAGGCCATTCGCCTCCGCCCGCACCCACCCCATGCGAGCGGCCACGACTTCCAGCTCCTTGGCATTCAGTTTACCCTCCGCCTTCAGGCGGGCCTGACGCTCGGCACTATCACGCTCCATCTGCGCTTGGGCATCATTCTGCACGTAAGTCTTGAAGACACCACAGCCCGCAAGCATCAGTGCCGCGGCAATGGTGAGGAGGGTCTTCATGTGCGCAGATTAATCAGCGAGGTGAGTGGGGCTCAAGAGCGTACAAGCCGGGGGGCGACCGAACCAATGCCGACGCTGGGCGATAAAGTTATAGACGGCGTCGGCCAAAAAGGTGGGCACCCAAGCGAGCGACCAAGCCAAGAGACCCCAACCGCCCCCCAAGCACCGCAGCATGGATAAAACGGCGGTCGACCGAACCAGCCGGTGCGAGCCGACCCAAGCCACCACCGTCCCCTGATCGCCCCCGGGGGGCTCGCCGAGGATGCGGGCAGTCTCCCCTGCGTTCGTCGCGAAAACCATAGTCCCACGGGTATCGCGGGCTGAGAACCATTGGGCCGACCGATTACACAAAGCACAGTCTCCATCAATCAAGACGATGATAGGGGACGCCTCCATACTCCCTGAATGAGCCAAAATTGGCGGGGAGTGAAGGCCTTTCGGCATTTCCAGACCCGAACCACTAAAAGCGAGGGAAAGCGCTTGTCACGGGAGCCTCGGACTGCCAAAAAGCCCTTCCTACTGGCCGGAAGGGTATCCAAGTGGCTAAAGGTCGCGGACTGTAAATCCGTTCAGCTTCGCTGTTCGTGGGTTCGAATCCCACCCCTTCCACCAGCAGGACAATTTTGACGACACCCCCGACGCCGGGGGCGAAATCGTTAAATCCGCGTTGACTCCGAGGGCCGCCCACGGCTTCCCTACTGACACACATGGCCAACATCAAAGCTAACCAGAAGAGCATCCGCCAGACCGTTGCTCGCGCCGCCCGCAATAAGATCGTCCGCACCCGCCTCAAGAGCCTCGTTAAGGGCTTCGTCGCAGGCGCGGCTTCCGCCAGCCCTGCCGCCGTGGCTTCCGCCGCCGACAAGGCCGCCAAGACGGGCGTCATCCATCGCAACAAAGCGAACCGCATCAAGGCTCGCCTCGCGAAGAAGCTGGCTGCCGCCAAGAAGTAAGAGATGCCTTTCAGGCCTCTCCACAACCCCGCCGTCTGAGACGCCGGGGTTTTTTGTTTTAGGATGAGCCAGCTCCCTTCCTCCATCGGCTTCCCGTCGGGAGTCTTCGGCGTGGCGCCCTTGCGGCTCGATGTTCTCACGCATGGGCCAGGCTGGGTCGCCCTCAACAAGCCAGTTAATTTACCCAGCGACGACCATCCCTGGCAGGAAAATGCCGCCCACTTAGTCGGCGAACTCCGCGTCCAACTTCAACTGGAGAAACCCGAGATCGTTAAGCTCGGGCTAAAAGAGCCAGCCGTAGCCTTCGGTCCGGAGCCGCAAGTCTCCGGGCTACTCATCCTCGCTGACCGGGCCAGCACGCTCGCCGCGTGGCGCGAGGCCATCGGGTCGTTTCAACTTAACTTTACCTACGAGTTCATCGCCCGCACCGAAGAGGCCCCCGCCGAAGGCGGGCTCTGCGATCTGCCGCTGGGGATGGACGACACGCGCGGGCGCGCCTTCGTCTCGCATCGCCTCGGCAAACAAGCCGAGACGACCTTTCATGGGGGCGAACTTTTCAATCGCTGGCGGCGCTGGACTGCGACCACGCGCTTCCCGCGGCGCGACCAAATCCGCGCCCACGCTAACGAATGCGGACTGCGTATCGCCGGCGAACTCGAGTACGCCCGCTCTGGCCGCGTGACGCTCACCGATACGACCCGCCGGGGCCGACTGAACAAGGGCGAGGATAAGCCCTTGCATCGCTGCCTTCTGCTGCATCTCGGCCGGATTCAAGGCCTCGTGGCCGGCGTCCCGATCGACTTAACCGCCCCGCTCCCCGACGACTTTGCCACGGTGGTCAAGCGCCTCGGCAAAGCCGGTTAACTGCGGGGCAAGTCTTTGCGAAAGATATCCCGCGTGCGCACGTAGCCGTCGGGGCTATTCATGCGCCCGACCGGCGCATACTGCACGTAGTCTACCCGCCAGGTCACTGGATCGGCGATGCCCGCCCGCACATGAGCCAAAAGAATTTCCACGACGACGACGCGGTTCTCGCCATACTTCCTGATATCAAGCACGCGGCACTCCAAGGCGACGGGGCAATCGACTAAGATAGGAGGACGGACCCGCTCCGCTGGACGCGTCGCCAGACGCTCGCGGTCCACTTCGCTCACGCCAGGCGGTAACGATCGCGCACACGCCACCATCCGGTCCGCCATCGGCTCATCACAGAGATGAATCACGCACTCGCCATTGGCTAAGAGATTGGCCGCGGTGTCCTTCGGCGTGCCGTCCTCACGGTCACCCGGTGCTAACACGGCCAACGGGGGCTCTGTGCCCATGACGTTGAAGAACGAGAACGGCGCCGCGTTGACGATCCCTTGGACATCGATTGTCGTAACTAGCGCGATGGGGCGCGGGACCACGAGGCCCGCCAGTAGCTTATAGGCTTGGGCGCCCGGGTGCGCCGCCACATCGAAGCGCACGGCGTCCATCCTAGACCCGCGGCTGGTCTTCGCCCGCGTGCGAGACGATGGCTTCCCGCCGCAGGTAATCCTGCCGGTAGGACATGAAGAGGTAGATGACGACGCCCACGCAGATGCAGGAGTCGGCGACGTTGAATGCAGGGAAACGATAGCCGGGCAAATGGACGTCGATGAAGTCAATCACATGGTCCCCGAAGAGACGGTCGCGCACGTTGCCCAGCGTCCCCCCGACGAAGAGGCCGAAGGCCAACTGGCCACCCCCCAATTCACGCATCAAGGGGTGGCGCCAACGCCACACTAAAGCCAAGACCACCAGTGCCAAGAAGACGAGGAACGGGCGGACGTCATACTGCGCCCCTAGGCCCCAAGCGGCCCCCTTATTGCCAACGTGGACAATCCAAAGCCAAGGAAAGAGGGCGATAGGTGAGCGCTCGGGGTTTTCAGAGAAGTGATAGACCCAGTCGTTTTCGAACCGGAGCGGAAAAATCCGCTCGATGTGCAGCTTCGTCAGGACGTCGGTCGCAAAAGCCATGACCGACACCGCCCAGAAAGTGCCGTAGGCTCGCAGACGCAAGGGACTGAAGAATCCAGTGCTCAAGTCTCGGGCTGGTCGTCTTCACCGCCGCCGCCGCCGGTACCGAAGCCGACTTCATCGCCGATTTCGCCGAGCGGACTACCGCCCCGCCGACGATGCGCACGGCGATTGCGCTCAAGCTCCTTCTGGCCTTCCAGCGAGTAGCGGGTGAATGGTACCGCCATCAAACGCGCGTGCGGAATGACCTTATTAGTGATTTCGCAGATGCCGTACTTACCCGACTTCAGGCGCTCGATGGCGTCCGCGATTTCCTTCAACGCTTCCTGTTCGTTGGAAATAAGGGAGAGTGCGAAGTCGCGGTCGGCCGTGTCCGTGCCGGCGTCAGCTAGGTGTTGAGAGTAGCCCGAGAGGTCGCCAGCGTCATCTTTGCCGTTCTTCTTGAGGGCCTCTTCGGAGTGGAAGGCCAAACCCTTCTGGATGACTTCACGCATGGCGGTCAGCAGGTGGTAATAGCGGCGAAGTTTTTCGGGGATTTGCTTAGATTCATCAACCATCCCGCCGCCCTTACGGAACGGGTTAACCCCGCCGAGCAGGTCAGCAATCGAAGCGGCCGCGATATTATGCGACTTGTGCCCCTTGTCCCGGGCCGCGGTGGCGGCTTTCTCGCGCGCCTTGCGCTCTTCTTCGGGCACCCAGAGGTTCAACTTAGAACCCTCGCGCTTACGGCTCTTCATATGCTCGAGGACATCAGCAAAGGTAAAGAATTGCAGCTTGGTGCGCACCGGAGCGTCGGGAGTCCCCACCTGATCATGAATGACGCGATGCTTATCAAGGAGCTGCTTCTGCTTCTCGTGCTCTGCCTTGGTCTTGGCCTGAATCTTCGCGCCCTTCGCGGGCTTGGCGGGCTTAGCTGCGACGAGGGGGGCCTTCGCCCCTTTGGCCGGGACAGCGACGGGAGCAGGCTTGCCAGAGGCCTTACCAGCCTTCGCCGGTGGGATCTTGATGGGAGGCGTCACCTTGGCCGTAGGCTTAGTCGGTACGGCCGGCTTCTTGGAAGCAGGTGGAGCTACCTTGGCCACGGGCTTCTTGACCAGCTTGAGGGGGGGCTTGGCCTTGGCGACAGGCTTAGCGACAGGCTTAGCGACAGCCTTGGCGGCGGGCTTCTTGGGGGCGGGTTTCTTGGACATGAAGAGAGGTGTTTAGGATTGCGGGTACTTGGCGGCGAGGGCGTCGCGGCACCGTGGGGATACCATACCGTATTTCCCGGCGTCCACAAGCGTAGGCACCCAGCGCCATGACCTCGGGCACTTTACCCCAGAAGCATGGTCGACGGCAAACGCCAGCGGGGCCTGCGGGTGGGGCTGCAGCGTGACGGCCGAGACGATCCAAAGCTCGGTTAAAAGGCCCGCATGCTGGGAAAGGATGGCGAAATCAGGGTTTGCCGGGTCACCAGTAACGGTGACCGCGGCTTCCATCGACTGGCCGATTTTCTTCTCCTGCCGGAGGCGCTCCATGGGGACGTTGACCTGGGCGGCCAAGGCCTGGATGGCGGCGACAGCGGCATGGGCAGCTAAACCGGAGGCATCTTCCCAAGCCGCGTCGACGACGGGCCAGTCTTGCAGGTGGATGCACGTGGCGTCGACATACTCGGTACGGGCGTGCAAGTGCGACCACGCTTCATCCGCCGTAAACGGCACGAAGGGCGCGATGAGTTTCAGGTAAGCGCGCAAGACAAGGTCGAGCGCGGTCTGGGTCGAACGGCGCAAGGGGTCGTTGGGTGCAGTCGTGTAGAGGCGGTCCTTGACGACATTGTGGTAGGTCGCCGAGAGCGTGCCCGTCGTGAAACCCGCCAAGGCGGCGGCGGCACGGTGAAACTCATTACGCTCGCAGGCGTCGGTGACTTCGCGGATGAGCTGGGCGGTCTCGACGAGGACCCAGCGGTCGATCGGGGTCAACTGCGCGACGGGGAGCGCATCCTTCGCGGCATCGAAGTCGAAGAGATTACCGAGCTGGTAGCGGAGCGAATTACGCATTCCGCGATACTGATTCGAAATGGTCTCGAAGATGGCGTCGGAAATCGGGATATCGCTCTGGTAGTTTTCCGAGGCGACCCAGAGGCGCACGATATCGGCGCCGTATTTCTTGACGTAGTCATCGGCGGTCTGCGGCTTGCCGCTCGGGTTGTCGGACTTCGAGATCTTCTGGCGCTTCTCATTGACGACGAAACCGTGCGTGAGGACGGCACGATAAGGCGCTGTGCCCTTGACGGCGATGGCGGTCCAAAGGGAGGACTGGAACCAACCGCGATGCTGGTCGGAACCTTCGAGGTAAAGGTCGGCGGGCCAATGGAGGTCAGGATGGAGGGCGCAAACAGCCAAGTGGCTGGAGCCCGAATCAATCCACACGTCCAGCGTGTCGGTACCCTTGCGGAGATCTTTCGGCCAAGCGGCTGGCACGGGAGCACCGGCGAGGACTTCCGCGACGGAGGAGGCCCACCACCAATCGCCACCGCGGGTAGCGACCTGCGCAGCGACATGTCGGACGATGCCCGCATCGAGGAAGGACTCGCCGGTTGATGGTGAGTAGAACGAAGGGATCGGCACGCCCCAAGCGCGCTGGCGCGAGATACACCAATCGGGACGGCCTTCGAGGGCGGCACGGATACGATTCTCCCCGCTAGCAGGAATCCATTTCACCTGGCCGACGGCAGCGAGGGCCTTAGCCCGCAGGCCACCGCGATCGAGGCCGACGAACCATTGATCCAGGGCGCGGAAGACGACCGGCGACTTGGAACGCCAGCAGTGCGGGTATTGATGTTCGAAGCTCTGCGACTTCAGAAGCGCACCCTTTTCCTTGAGTAGTCCAAGGACAGCGATGTTGGCCGGGTTCTTACCGTCCGTCTCAAGCACGGTCACGCCCACCAAGGCCGCCGGGACTTGGCCATCATCAGCGTAGGTACCATCATCGCGAACCGGGCAATAGGGCTCGAGGCCGTATTTATTGCCGGTCTGAAAGTCTTCGAGGCCGTGGCCCGGGGCGGTGTGGACGCAACCCGAACCGGCATCCGTGGTGACGTAGTCGGCAAGCACGACCGGCGCGGGGCGCGCGATGAAGGGGTGCTGCGACTGCAGACCTTCGAGGGCGCGGCCCTTCACACGGAAACCATCGGTCGCCCCTTCGAGGCCACACTCAGTGACAAAGGCATCGCGGCGGGCGGCGGCCACGAGGAACGAACGGTCGCCGTGGCGGACCTCGACGTATTCAAGTTCTGGATGCACGGCGATGGCGAGGTTGGCAGGCAACGTCCATGGGGTGGTCGTCCAGATAACGACGGCGAGTGGGTGCGCCGGGGTGAGGCCCTTCGCGGCGGGGTCGGCGACAGGGAAGGCGACCCAGATGGAGTGCGAACGCTTGGTCAGGTATTCAATCTCGGCCTCGGCCAAAGCCGTCTGGCAAGGGATGGACCAATAGACCGGCTTCTTCGAGCGATAGACGAGGCCTTGCTCAACGAAACTGCTGAAGCCCTTGAGGATCTCGGCCTCGTAGGCGGGATCCATGGTGCGGTATTCGGACTTCCAATCGGCAAGGATGCCGAGCCGGCGAAACTGCCCGCGCTGCTTCTCGATATAAGCGGCGGAGAATTCGGCGCAGGCCTTACGTACGCCGAGGGCGTCGAGCGACTGCTGCTTCGCCTGGAGCTCCTTCATCACCTTATGCTCAATCGGTAAACCGTGGCAGTCCCAGCCCGGGACGTACGGCGTCCGGAACCCGCGCATGGACTTGAAGCGCAGGATCGCATCCTTCAGCAGTTTATTGAGAGCGGTGCCAATGTGGACGTCTCCGTTAGTGAAAGGCGGTCCATCGTGGAGGACGAAGGCGGGCTTACCGGCGGCTCGTTTCTGAATGGCGGCGTAGAGGCCATTCTTCTCCCAGTGGGCGATACGCAGCGGCTCGCGTTCGGCCAGGCCGGCCCGCATGGGGAAATCGGTGACGGGCAGGTTAAGGGTATCCTTGAGCTCTTCGGCCATATTGACGGTGAAATGTGGGTGATTGACCCGGTTAGGCAATACCCTGCCGGGGCGGGCAGGGTGAACGGCCTGACGGGCGTGGCAAGGGTGGAGATATCCGCCCAAGAAACGCTAAAACTCCGGGGCGGGCGGGGCGAGGTTGACAGGCGGGGCAGGAAAGGCACGAATCAGTCCCCATGGACAACAACATGAAGCCCAAGCTGGTCACCACGTGGGGGGTCATCGTCGACCTCTCCCTGACTGTGATTTTCTTCGCCTGGATGGCCACGATACTTAAGAAGCACGTGCCTTGGGTTGAAGCCGGCGAGCCCGCCGTTTGGGCGGGTGCCCTGCTCGCCTCGTCCTGCCTCTCGGGTGTACTCTGGATGGCTCTCAGCCTTTTCCGCGTTACCTTGGCGGACCAGATGCTCCCTAAGGATATCTCTGAAAAGCAGGGTCGCTAAGCGCCACCCGCTTCCCGGCAAAGGCCAGCCCCGTGCTGGCCTTTTTATTTTAAGTTCGGCTCAGCCAAGACGCCTTGGATTTCCTTCCGCATTACCTCGGCCTCGCGAACCTCTTTCTGAAAATCGGCCCAGATAGCATCGAGCTCTTCGGGCGATGACTTCGGAAACCGCTCCAGCCAAGCCCCCAAGGTGCGCCAAGCATTATGGTAGACTGGATTCTGGCGGAGGATCTCCCGGCGAAGCACCAAGAGCCGCGACTCCATGCCTTGCCGCACACCCACGGCCTCGCGCTGCCGCACGACCTGCGGGCCAGTCAGGACGACATCGCCGGCACCGAGGTCGAAGACAAACCGAGTGGCATCATCCAAGGCTTCCGCGGACTCGCGCATGCCTAAGCTCACGGGACTACGCGTCAGGAGCAGGTTAGCGCGCGCGGCCAGCCACCATTCCTCCTCGGACTTCGCCAACGTCGCCAAAATTTTCCGCGTGTCGCGCCCCTGCGCCGCCGCGATGAGCACGCGGGTCTGCTCAGCGGAGATGCCAACATCATGGCGGAGCGCTCGCCAAAAAAGGAAAGCTTCCCTCTCCGGCGCCTTGCCTTGGAGGATATCGGCTAAGCGCGCGGGGGCGGCTAAGCGGCCTTCACGATACCAGAAATCGACCATCGCCGGACGTAACAGCGCGCGCGTCTCGCTCGCCAAAGCCTGCGCGACCCAGGGCTCGCTAGCGGTCACGGGCTGGCCGGCTGCAAAAGCTACTCGGCCCACCCAAGTGCGGGCCGCCGCTTCCGAGGCCCGCTGGGCCGCGACCTCGGGGGTAGTGAGCCGGAGCGAGACAATGACTTGGCCCGCTTGCACGCGGACGCTGACGTCTGGCTGCCCAGGCAGGTCGACGATTTCCAAACGGCCTTTCGCTTGGGGCACGCCATTAACGACCCCAGGGATGGCTGGAATCGCCAAGACTTGCTGCGTATAACGCTCGAGGGCGGAGCAGTGCACGGCGACAAAACTGACTTCGGCCAGTTCATAGCCGAGGACGACGGCTAGGCCGCCCTCATTGGCGAAAATACGTGGAGCCTCCGGTGCAGGCGCCGCGACGGGCTCGCCCGCCGCCAGGAAGACCCACGTAGCCAAGAGGCTCAGCATCGCATCACGAGCCCGTGAAGTGGCTCTCATCAACCTCGACTGGCTCGCCGCCCGAAAGGTGCAGCGGTTCGCCCATCGGCGTCTGGTCGTTCTTCCAAATTTCCACCGTCGCAGGCGCATCGGGCTCCGGTGAGACCCACTGCCAGCGACCGATACCAAGGAAGGTCATGAGTTGCCCGCTATCCTGGCTCAGGCCTGGACCCGTCCCGCGGACATACGGTTTGTTGCCGATACCAATCATCAAGTTAATCGTCAGTGATGTGCCGCCCCCCGCAGGGGCGGTGGCCACTTCGGCGGACTCCTCGTCCTCGGTGGATTCTTCTTCAATAGAAACCTCTGCTTCGGCCTCCGGCGCGATTACCGACTCGATCGGGGTCTTCACATCTTCGATGACCATCTCCTCGACAGCAGCCTCCGGCTCTTCGTCGGAAAGCGACGACGGGCTAGGAGCGGAGGCGGCGGGCGGGTTTGCCTGTAAGGACTTTACTTCGGCCTGAACGGACTCGAGCGCTTCGCTCAATTTGTCGGTAGCGGCGGCAGCCTTCTGGCCGGACTTCTTAAAATCTTCGCGTAGTTTCTTGAGGTCGTCGGCCACGGCGGCCTGCTGCGTCCCGACGTCGGTACGCAGGGCCTTTATCGCCTCGGCGGCCTCATCCACATCCGCCACGGAACCGCGGACGGACACGGCCAAGGCTTCGACCTGCGTAGTCAATTCTTCGACGGCTTCCGGCTTCACGGAACTACCGCTAGCGGCCACCGCGGCCTCCAAGACTTTTGCCTTGGCTTCTAAGGCAGTGATAGCGGCCTTGAGCGTGTTGAGTTCAGCGGAGGCGCGCTGGGCGACCGCGGCCGCCGCGGCCTCACCGGCCTGACGAGCGGTAACTTCGATTTCGCCGACGCGGCGAGAAACCGCTTCGGTGCCCGCCCGGAAATCATCCCGCAGCCCGTCAATCTCCGCGGCCAGCGCTGTTCGTAAACGTGCCTGCTCGGCGAGACGCTCGCGCTTGTCCCCACCATCCATCAACACGGGGACGACGACGATGAGCGAAGCACCCAAGATGCCGAGTACGGCCAGGAAGGCCTCCAGCCCGTCACGGGGGTTCAGGTCGAGGCACAGGATGGCGATGACGGCGATAAAGTCGGCCGCCACTAAGTACCATTTTTCTTTAAGGATTTTTTCGAGGTCGCGGTTCATGGGGTGGGGTTGGGGGAAAGGGAAACTCAACGCGGGCGTTCGACGAAGCCGACCTTGCGATTGACCTTGGACATCGTCCGGAAGGCCGTGGCTTGGGCCTTTTCAGCGCCAGACTTGAAAATCGCGTTCAGCGCTTCGCGGTCTTTAATAAGTTCGTCGTAGCGCAGGCGGACTGGGTCGAGGGTCGCGACGACCGCATCAGCGACGGCCTTCTTGAAATCTCCATAGCCCTTGCCCGCAAACTCAGCGGTGAGCGTCGGGACATCGCGACCTGTGCAGGCCGAGAGGATGGCGAGGAGGTTTGTGACGCCGGGCTTATCTTCGCCCGGGCGCACCTCGGAACCGGAGTCGGTCACCGCCGACATGAACTTCTTGCGGATCTCTTCGGGCCGGTCCGTGACGTAGACCGTGGAGGACTGGTTGGGGTCGGACTTCGACATCTTCGCCGTCGGGTCCTGCAGGGACATAATGCGCGAACCCACCTTAGAGATAAAGGGGGACGGAACCTTGAAGGTGTCCGAATAGCGGTGGTTAAACTTCTCTGCCAAGTCGCGGGCCAGCTCAAGGTGCTGCTTCTGGTCGTCGCCCACCGGCACGAGATCCGCATTATAAAGGAGGATATCCGCCGCCATCAGCACGGGGTAGAAAAGGAGGCCCGCATCGATCGACTGCTGCTTCTTGGCCTTGTCTTTGAACTGGGTCATGCGCTCCAACTGGCCCAACGGGCAGAGGCAGCCTAAAATCCAGGCTAGTTCGGTATGACCAATGACATGGGACTGGGCAAAGAGATGACTCCGGGCGGGGTCGAGGCCGCAGGCCACATATTGGGCGAGGCAGGAGTAGGTATTATCCCGGAGTTGGGCGGGGACGTGGGCTACCGTGATGGCGTGCTGGTCCACGATACCGAAATAGCACTCATAGTCGTCCTGCATCCGACCCCAATTCAGGACGGCGCCGAGGTAATTCCCCAAATGGAGACGGCCCGTCGGCTGGGCGCAGGTCAGGACCACCGGCTTGGCGGGCTTTTTTTCGGCTATTTCGCTCATTCCTCTGGTCGCCAGCGTGGCAAGCCACAGGCTGGGCATCAAGCGGATAGGGATGTCACTGACGCTTGAAATGGCGGATTCTTCCGCCTAGATAAAACAACGCTCCTCCCCTCCTTTCCCATGTTCCTCGCTCAAGTCGCCCCCGCGACCGCTCCGGCGGCCGTCAGCTCGGCCAATAAGTTCTACATCATCGGTGACCTCGACGCCGTAAAGCCGGACATCCCCCAGAGCTGGCCAGACGTCGTCCTCCACAATCTAGGCTACATCGCCTTGGCGTTCGTCATCGGCTGGGTCGCCAAGAAGGCCCTCGGCTGGGCTGCGACGAAGTTCGATAAGAGTCCCATCGCCCAAGCCGCCGTAGCGGCGGTTGGTAAAGCCCTACCAGCCCTCCTGCCAGCCTACGCCCTCCTTTTCATCATCAAGGAGAACGCCCCCTACCTCGCCCATGGCGACTGGCTGCATTTCGCGGCCGTCAGCGCCATCTTCCTCACTTCCTTGGCCCACACGACCGCCATCTTCTACCTCGTGGAGATTCCCATCGCCTGGGCTCGGAAGGTCGCCGACGAAACCGATAATAAACTGGACGACGTTCTCGTCCCGATGATCTCCACGGTCATCAAGATCTCCGTCATCCTTGTCGGTGGCTTCAAGGCCATCTCGATCATCGACCCGAAGTCCTCCGAGGCGATTCTCGGCCTCCTCGCCGGCGCCGTCGTTGGCTTGGCCTTCGCCTCCCAAGACACCATCAAGAACGTCTTTGGTGCCGTGATGCTCATCGTCGACCAGCCCTTCACGCTCGGCGACTTCATCAACACCGGAACGCATGAAGGCAAGGTCGAGGCCCTCGGCCTGCGTTCCACGACCATCGAGCTCATGGACGGCCAAAAGCTGGCCATCCCGAACGGCGACCTCGCCAACCGCGCCATCGTTAATATTACCCGCCGCGATTTCATCCGCGCCCAAGACCTCGTGCACCTCGAGGTCAATACGCCGTCCGAGAAAATCCAGCAGGCGGTCACGATTGTCCGTGAATCGCTCGTGGACCACGAAGGCTTCGACTCGCGCCACCCGCCCCTCGTGCACGTGATCGAGTTCAGCGACTGGGCCGTGAATATTCGCCTCATGTACTGGTTCCGTCCGGCCAACGCCGCTAAGCAATTAGATTTTAACCAGAAACTCCTGCTCCGCATTAGTGCGAAACTCCAGGCGGCGGACATTCGCCTCGCCGCGCAAGGCACCCCGCAACCCCGCTAATTTCCCCATGGCCCTCATCGAAGTCTCCCAACTGCAAAAATCCTACGGCGCTATTCGCGCCGTGAAAAACGTTTCATTCTCTGTCGATCGCGGCGAAGTCGTTGGCTTCCTCGGGCCTAACGGTGCTGGCAAGTCCACGACGATGAAGTTGCTCACGGGCTACCTTCGTCCCGACGCCGGCACGGCCGTCGTCGCGGGCTTCGATGTCGTCGAGAACCCCGTGGCCGCCAAGGCCCACCTCGGCTACTCGCCCGAAGGCGCACCGGCCTACGGCGAAATGACCGTCCGCGAATTCCTGCGCTTCGCCGCCGAACTACGCGGCCTCGCCGATCCCGCCCAACGCGTGGCCGACACGCTCAAACTCTGCCGCCTCGAAGAGGTCGCTGGCCAATCTGTGGACACGCTCTCCAAGGGTTACCGTATGCGCGTGGGCTTCGCCCAAGCGGTCATCCACGACCCAGCCGTGCTCATCCTCGATGAACCCACCGACGGCCTCGACCCGAACCAGAAGTTCGAAGTGCGCCGCATCCTCAAGGACATGGCCGCCCGCAAGGCCGTCATTGTTTCGACGCACATTCTCGAAGAGATCGATGAACTCTGCACGCGCGTGATCGTCATCGCCCAAGGCGAGGTCCGCTGCGACGAATCCAAGGAACGCTTCCTCCAACGCGGTGCCGACCTCAATCAGGTATTCCGCAAACTCACCGCCTAATCCACTTACGACCATGTCTGACCAACCTACCTCCCCGACCCCGCGTCCCGGCGCCGCCTTCTGGGCCGTGCTGCGTCGCGAATTCGCGGGCTACTTCCGCACGCCGCTGGCGTATGTCTTCCTCGCGGTCTTCAACGCCTTCGCCATCTCCTTGGCTTTCTTCATCGGTAATATCTACGAAGCTGGCGTCGCCAGCCTCGACCGCTTCTTCCTCTACCATCCGTGGCTCTGGGCCTTCCTCGCTCCCGCCGCGGGTGCTCGCCTCTGGGCCGAAGAACGCCGGCAAGGGACGCTCGAACTGCTCCTCACCTGGCCAGTCACGGTTTGGCAAGCCGCCCTCGGCAAGTTCTTCGCGGCTTGGCTCTTCTTGGGGAGTGCGCTCCTCATCACCCTGCCGATGGCCTTCACGGTCTGCTACCTCGGTGACCCCGACGTTGGCGTGATCGTCTCGGGCTACGTGGGCTCATTCCTTTGCGCGGGCGCCTGCCTCGGTATCGCCGCCATCGCCTCCGCGCTCACGCGCAGTCAGGTCATCGCGTTCGTCACTGGCTTCCTCGCCTGTTTCGTTCTGGTCCTCGTCGGCTACGGTGTCTTTGACGAACTACTCTCCGGGGCGTTCGCCACCGGCACCGTCGACGAAATCCGGCGCCTTGGCCTCTGGCGTAACCTGGAACCGTTTACGCTGGGCCTCATCGACCTGCGACCCACCGCCTACTTCTTGACCGTGGCCTTCGCAGGCCTCGGGCTCAGCACCCTCATCGTCGAACGCCGCTAATCGGAGAAACCCACCATGTCTCGCTCCCAAGCCATCTTTGCCGCCCTCGCCATCCTGGCCGCGGCTTTCTTCGTCAGCCTCATCGTTAGCGTCGTCGGCGACCGCTTCGGCGGTACGCGCGTCGACCTAACCGAAGACCACACGTTCACGCTCTCCCCCGGCTCGCGCCACATCGTCGGCAAGCTCGATGAGCCCGTGACACTGGAGTTCTTCGTCAGCCGCTCCGACGTCAAACTGCGCCCCTACCTCGAAAGCTATTCCCGCCGTATCGAAACATTGCTGCGCGAATACGCCGCGGCCTCCAAGGGTAAGGTCAAGCTGGTCATCACCGACCCCAAGCCCGACACCAAGGAAGAGCAGCGCGCGCAGCGCCAGAGTTTGGGTGCGATGAACACGCCCAACGGTGCGGCCTACCTCGGTGTAACCGCCCAACAGGCCGATACGGTCAAGGCGATTGCCTTCCTTGACCCCACGCGTGAAAAATTCCTCGAGTACGACTTGTCTAAGTTAATTGCGTCCGTGGCCCGCCTCGAGCGCCCCAAGCTCGCCATCGTCAGCACGCTGGCCATCACGAACACGGCCCCACAAGGCGGCGAGCAGCAACCCGGCGCCGCCGATGTGCTCATGGCTGAACTGGGCCAAACGTTTGAAGTCATCACCGTCAGCAACCAGGCGACGGAACTCCCGAAGGGTACGGCTGTGGTCGCGCTGATCCACCCGCATCACCTTTCCGATAAGCTCGCCTACGCCATCGACCAATTCCTCCTAAATGGCGGCGCCGTCTTTGCGGCGGTCGACCCGCTCTCGCGCTACCAGAAGTTCCAGCAAGGCGGCATGCCCTTCATGGTCGCCCCGATGGCGCTCAGCGCTTCCTCCGACCCGGCCCTGCTCCGCGGCTGGGGTGTGAACGTCGAGATGGACGCAGTTTCTGGCGACAGCCAGCGCTCCGTGCCGATCCGTGGTTCGCGTAACCAGCCCGTGCAATACCCGCCAGCCTTCTCCGTCGGTGCCGAGTCCTTGTCCAAAGAGTCTCCGCTCACCTCCGACCTACGTGAATTAGCCTTCATGGAGGCTGGCGAAATCACGCTCATCTCTGGTGCCGAAAAGCGCCTCAAGATGGATGTGCTCATCGCCCTCAAGGGGCCGACCACAGGCGCTGCCGCTACGCAAATCGCCAACGCCGGTCCGTTCGAGAAAGTCGCGCTGGGCTTCAAGGCCGATGGCCGTCCCCGCATCCTCGCGGCTTCCTTCACCGGCACCTTCAACTCAGCCTTCCCCAACGGTGTCGCCGCGGACGAGAAGGACAAGACCCCCAAGGCCGGCCCCGACCACCTCAAGGAATCCAAGAGGCCTGGTCGTCTCTTCGTCGTCGCGGACGCTGACTTCATGCTCGACCCCTTTACCGTCCGCCAGCGCCAGCTGAACGGCCAGATGGTCATGGAAGAACTGAACGATAACTTGAAGTTCGTATTGAGCTCGCTCGAGACCCTCGGTGGCTCTGATGAACTCGTGACGCTGCGCTCCAAGGGCACGTCCATCCGCCCGTTCAAGCGCGTCGTCGCCCTCGAACGCAACGCCCAAGCACTCTATCAGGCTAAGCTCGACGAAATCGAGAAGCGCCTCGAAGAGGCCAACAACAAGGTGAACGAAATCTCCCGCCGCAGCGGGGGCGACCTGTCTAAGGGCCTTGTCATCACGCCCGAGATGCAGCGCGAGATCGACAAGTTCCAGAAAGAAGCCGCCGAGCTCTCCGAGCAGCGCCGGCAGATTCGCCGTGGCCTCAGCGAGGACGTGAATGCGCTCGGCCGTAAACTGGCCGTGGTCAACCTCCTCATCGGGCCAATCCTCGCTGGCCTCTTCGGCCTGCTCTACTTCCTCTCTCGCCGCCGTAAAGCCGCCTAACCCATGCGTAACAAGTCCCTCCTCATCGGAACCTTAGTCCTAGGCCTCGGTGCCCTCGCCCTGCTTAACCTCAAGCCGCAGGATGCCGCCGACAGCGGCCCCAAGAGCCCGCTCGTGGCCACCGAAATCCTCGCCCAGCCGAAGAGCCTCACAATCAAGGCCAACGGCAAGTCGACCACGGTGGAGAAAGCCGCCGACGGCACCTGGGTCGTGAAGGAAAAGTTCAACCTGCCGGTGGATGTCGAAAATCGCCTCCGCCCGTTGGTGATCGCCTTGCAGAAAGCCGAGAACCTCGGCGTACTCACCGGCAACCCCAAGCGACTGGAAAAGCTCGGGCTGACGGATAGCTCGCTCAGC
>CAIYAN010000278.1 GCA_903924185.1 uncultured Opitutia bacterium
CAAGGAGAACGGTAGGCAAAAGAGCCAATAGACCAAGAAGACACTCCACGAAGCCCAGCTGGCACAGTTGACTGAGCGAAGCAGATAAGCCGCAACGACCTGCAAACCATCAAAGGGAGCCCAGAGAGCGGCGAAGACCAGTAGTGCCGAGGCGACCGTGGCGATGTCCGTGCCCGCCACGCCGTAGGTCTCCATCAGCCAAGGCCGTGCGAGCACCATAACGAGCCCGTAGAGGGACATGATGAGGCCCCCCAGAATCAAAGCGCCGTGGCCGATGGCCTGAACCCGACGCGGGTCCTTGGCGCCATAGGCCTCGCCCACACGGATCCCGGCGGCGATGCCTAAGCCCAAGGGCAACATGAAGGCCGCGGAGGCGGTGCTGATCGCGACTTGGTGCGCGGCTTGGGCCGTCGGGGAAAGCCAGCCGGCCATAATTGGGACGACCGCAAAGATGCCCACTTCACTCAAACTATGCAGGCCCGCGGGCCAGCCCGTCTTGAGTAAACGGCGCAACACCGCGAGCTGCAGGCCTTCCGCCCAACGGACCTCCCCGCGCCCCGGGGTGAACCAGAGCCCGATGAGCATCACGCAGCGTGCCACTAAGGTCGCCCACCCGGCCCCCGCCAGTCCCAGGGCCGGGAAGCCCCAATGACCGAACATCCAGAGCCAGTTAAGGAGGATGTTCACGAGAATGCCGACACTCAGCCACGCCAATGATATCCAGGGCTGATGCTGCGAGTCGCGATGCCCACGCAAGGCATGGAATAACAACCCTGGGATCATCGACCAAGACATCAGAATGAAGAACTCGCGGGCTTCGGCGGTGACCGCCTCGGAAGAACCTAAGAGCGGGAGGAAGCCGACGAGGGCATGGCTCAAGACCGCAGTGACGAGGCCGATTGCCAGCGCTAAGGCCATGCCGTGCCGCAAGATGGCGGGCGCAGATTCTGCCACGCCCGCTCCGTTATCCTGCGACTGATAGACCGCGACCGCTCCGACCACCCCAATGCCAAAGACATACGGAATATAACTCAGGTTCGAAGCCAAGGCCGAGGCGGCGAGGGCCGTTTCGCCCAAGTGCCCAGCCATCGCGACATCGACGTAGAACATCAGCCCATAGCCCAACATCCCGAGCATGATAGGAATCGCCAATTTAAGCGTGGGTCCGATTTCCGAACGAATGGTAGGCGTGGTTTCCAAGTGTCCACAGGAGGCAAGCAACCGGGCGGGTTGGCGAGAAAAACCCGCCGGCGATTACGTCCTAGATTTCGTCGAAGCGCAGCCAGCGAAAGGATACTAACTTAACCTGGCGACCAAGCACCGCATTCACCAAGCCAACGGTGGGTTTGGTCGGGTCAGGCTTATTCCCCAACGGTGCCTCGTAAGCCGGAATCCGGCTATCGACGTATTCAGGTACACGTTGATAAACCGCCTCACACCATGCGCGAGCCATGCCCTCGCCGTGCGGGGATTCACCAAGGCAACGCACGATGAAGGTGTCATCCCGGACAGAAATAATCGGGGCCAAACCACGCAACAAATCGGCCTGCCGAGGCCAGCCAGGTAAACCATGCGTTGAGTTGCCAACTGAGGCGCGAGGGTTGATATAATCACTCGGGTAGCCGGCCGGCGACAAGCGATCATCCGTCGGCGGGGTTGTCGGCTTCCCCAGCGCAGCGGCCCGCGCGGCGGGATGGAGCGCTGGCGACTGCTCTAAGGCCTTTAACGCCGCCTGCAGGGCGCCATTGAGCGCCAAATCCTTGTCCGTGCCATCGTAGAGCCGCAGCCGACGATTGACGAATTCCGAGAGCGAAAGAAACGGGCCACGGGCCCGCACCTGCTTGACGATTTCGATGGCCAGTTGATTTAATTGAGCATCCGTCAAGGCAGCAAAACCCGTCAGGGCAGCTGCCGGGGTGCCGCTGCTAGTAGAGGCTTCCGGGGATGGCAACATGCGCGGAAGCGGGTGCCGCGACTTCTCCAATGTGACATCACCCGACGCGGTCTTAGCCACCGGCACCTGCTGGTCGCGGAGGTGCCCCAGCACCGCCCGCCAAGCTGGCACTGAGCAGCTGTTCACGTTAAACTGTCCAGGAACGGTCAGGTAGGCGCCGAAACGAAGATACGCGTCCGGGAATTTCGTCGCGTCGACGCTATCCGGCGAAAAATTCGGGGCGTCCGCGCCCAAACGATAGCATGCATTCGGCAGCGGCTTACCCGCCAAGTACTTTTGGTAGGATAACTTAAGTTCGGCGACCACCTGACTGCCGGACGCAGAGGCGTTAAGGCGATCCCAGGCGGACTGATCGGGTGCGAGCGAAGAAACAAACCAATCATCGAAGAGCACGTGGTTCAGACAGAAGCTATCGTCGTGCTGCAAGAAAGTCGTCGAGAGCTCGGTGCGGAGGTGGTAATTACCAGCGTTATCAAACCAACGGCCGACGACGTCCTCAGCGGGTAGAATCGGCGAGGCATCGGAATTACCAATCAGGCCGTATTGGAAGGGCGGGGCCGGATTGAAGCCACGCGCATCCCACCCTTGCAAATCAGCGAGCGACTGGGGCGGGACCGTTGGCAGTTCCGCCACAACCGCTCGGCTTAAGCCACTGGAGGCATCTAAACCCGAAACAATAAACCCACGCTGACTGGCGTCGACCTGCGGCGCGTAGCTGTCCATCCAGCCGCTCAGCGGGCGGTAGTAGAGGTCAAACGGTGCGTTCACTGGGTGGAGTGCCCCTTGATACTGGATACCATCGCCGAGGGCGGTCACCTGATTAGTCGTCGGCGAAAGATCAGTGAGCACCTCGCGGGACTTATCGCCGAGCTCCGTATAGCCCGAGAACGGACTGGACTGGATTGTGCCGCGGGAAACAACACCCCGGTCGAGTTTCACCGTGCCGTCATTAGCCGCCCGTAGACCGAAAGAGAAAGTCCCAAACGGACGAGGGCTGGTCCGCACGTCGACCAAAGTCGCCTCGGGGCCAGGCGGATCGTCGGGTCCATATAGCGTCGTAAAGATGAAGGCCGCCGCGATGGGGTCATTATTACGGAAGCTCAGTCGAATCGGCGTCCCGCGCGTCCATCCCGGAATATTGATATCTGCCGCGATGGCATCGCGCCCCGTATTTAGTTTCATCATCCGCGCCGTGATGCGCGTACTGCCCTGAAGGTTCTCCAAGTTCAGGAATATCCCCACCGGCCGACCGGCCGCATAACCTGGCGATAAAGGCAGATTGACGGAGCCAGGCGAGGCGAGCGAGAGCTGGGCGCTTTCGGTCGACGAGGAAAAGACCCGAGTCTCGCCCGGCATCAGGTCGATCTGCCCCGAGGGGTCCTGCAAGGATAGGCCGAGCGACCCCCAGTTGCCATTGAACCATGAGCCCATCGACACTGGTCCACCCGCCGTTGAAATCGGCGATAACTCAAAAGCCACAGGCAGGCTATTCCCCTTCATCGTCAGCGAAAAGTTCTTCACCTTCATCCGGACATTATAGGGATTCCAAACGGTGACGACGGGCTGAGCCAAGATGGCGCGACAGTGCGTGCCGTCGAGAGCGCCACTATCGGTAGCGGCTTGCGCAAAGACGAACTGCACG
This sequence comes from uncultured Opitutia bacterium, assembly GCA_903924185.1. Taxonomy (GTDB): domain Bacteria; phylum Verrucomicrobiota; class Verrucomicrobiia; order Opitutales; family UBA953; genus UBA953. The sequence goes on from CAIYAN010000278.1 coordinate 3,597, forward strand.
CGCGCGACGACCGGCTGCCGATAAACTGTTTCGTGGTAACTGAAGAGCGGGCTGCTGCCAGCTTGCGACGGTGCCATCTCGACCAAACCAGCCGCATTACGGTTCACGACGGCTTTGCGATACTGCAAGGTGTAGTCCACCAAAGTATTCCAACTACGGATTGGGGGAATATAGGATAATGAGCCGAAGGTCCCGGCGTTGTAACTCGTCGAGCCGCCACTGGAACCATAATCAGACCACCAGTACATCAAGGTGTGGCGATAGCGGTTACCAACCGTGGTGCCCTCTACTTCCGCGGACTTGGGACGCGCATAATAGAGGTCCGCAACGGCCGCCGACGAAGCCGCCACCCGGGGACGAGCCCGGAATAGCGGCAACTTCACCTCACGACGGGGATCCACTTCGTCCATCCAATCCCACGTTTCGGCGAGTAACGACAGGTCCTTCCGGACGCCACCCGTAGCGGTGTTCGTGAGCAACCCAACGGAGTAAGTCGTGTAGTCATGGAAGCCGGACTTACCAACGGTCGCCACCGGCACGAGCGCGGCGGTGCCACGGGTCGGCAAGGAAGTGCCGGGGGAAGTTCCGACCAGGCCAAGGGCGGCCAAGTCGGTATTCCCATAAGTACGCACGCGCTGCATGGCCTCATCGATGGTGGGCGCGGGCGCCGCTGGATTGTCGGCTGGATGCAGCAGGGCCTTTTGGTTTTCGCCCGAGATCCACCAAGCGAAAGCTCCGGTCCCATCGGGAAAGGCGTTCGGGGTCAGATAGATTCGGCCGGTCGCGACTGCCGTGGTGGCTGGACCCACCAAAGGTGAGATGTAGTTGAAGTGGCCGAACGGCGGCCGGATAGCTGCAAAACGCCAAGGCCCGAGGGCAGACGAATCGTAAGCGGGGGTGACCTTCGGCGGAGCGGTCGGCTTCGGGTTGACGGGCGGTGGCGTCGGCTTGTTCGGCGGCGGC
>CAIYAN010000279.1 GCA_903924185.1 uncultured Opitutia bacterium
ACCCTTACCAATCTTGCCGCTATTGCTGCCGCGGATTTTGCCCTTGGCGGCCGGACCTGCTGATTTGGCCGGACGAGCCTTAGCCCCAGGGGCCGGCTTAGCAATGTGCGCGGGTGCAGCGGATCCTTCGATGCTGGTTGCACCGCCCTCGTGGCGCGTACCCGGAGGGGCGAAATACTTACGGCCTTCCTGCTTGGGCTTGCCCACGACATCAATGAAGACTGGCACGCCGGAAAGTTCGAAACCTTCGTGGATGCCTTTGACTAAGAAACGTTGGTAGGCCTCCTCGAGGCGCTCTTCCGAGTTACAGAACATCCGGAAGCGGATTGGGCGGCGAGAAATCTGCGTTACGTAGTAGCACTTGAAGCGGCGGCCCGAGACCATGCGCGGGGGACGCTTAACCATGAGGTCCTGAATCACGCGGTTAATGCGGCCCGTCGGAATCGTCGCACCCGCACGGATATAGACCCCTTCGGCAGCGTCGAGGAGGTCGTCGGCACGGAGGCCGGTCTTCGCGGAGACGAAACAGATGGGCGGATCTGGGAGGAAGAAGAGTTCGCGGCGGACGGCGGCACGGAACTTCGAACGGAATTCCTCTTCATCTTCGAAGCCACTGATGGCGTCGGCCCGGAAAGCCTCTTTCGCCAAGTCCCACTTATTAACCACGACGACGAGTCCACAGCCAATCAAGGCCAGCTCACCCGCTAGCTGCTTATCGATACGCGTCACGCCTTGCTGGGCGTCAAGCACGAGGAAAACCACGTCGGTATCGGCGAGGATTTCGTTGGAGCGGACCTGCGAGAAGAAGTCGAGCGTATCACGCTTATTCGCGGTGCGCCGGCCCGCCGTGTCGACGAGGACGAATTCGGTCTTGGAGCCGTCCGACTTAGCGCGAGCGAGGCGCGAGCGCACTGGATCGCGAGTGGTGCCAGCGATTTCACTGACGATGAGACGGGAGCTACCGAGGAGGCGGTTACCTAAGGAACTCTTGCCCACGTTCGGACGACCGGCGAGCGCGAGGCGAATCGGGTGCGGCGTGGAAGTAGTCGGCTCCACCGGGGCGGGACCGAGCTTCTTCAGAATCAGGGCGCAAAGTTCCGCCATGCCCCGGCCGTGTTCGGCCGAAACGAGGAAAGGATCGCCGAAGCCCAAAGCGTAGAACTCGCCCACTTGGCGATCGCGCTCTTCGGTGTCAGCCTTGTTGGCGACCACGACAACGTCCTTACCAGCTTGGCGGAGTTTCGCGGCAACTTCCATATCGAGCGGGGCGCAGCCTTCGGAGGCGTCGACTACCAACAAGACGAGACTGGCGGCGGCGAGCGCAAAATCCACCTGCTCTTCCACGGCGGCGGCGACGACCTTGGGCGTCAGCTCAGCCTTATAGAGACCGATACCACCGGTATCCATCAAGGTGTAACGCCCTTCCGAGACATCGGCCGTGAGTAAATCGCGCGTCACGCCTGGCTGATCGTGCACAATCGAGATGCGCCGACCGACGATGCGATTAAAAAGCCGGCTCTTGCCAACGTTGGGACGACCCACGATGGCTACTGCCCGGGAAAGTGCTGTGTTCCGTTCCATGAGCACGGACAGTCACGACCTCCCGCCCCGCAAGCAAGCAAGGATGCTTACTTCCGGGCCGGCAAAGTGTCCAAGAAGCGGGCAATCCGCTCTCCCGCCTCGTGAATACGCTCGTAGCTGGTCGAGAAAGAGGCACGGCAGAAGCCCGCGCCGGCGGCACCAAAGGCCGTCCCCGGCACCAC
>CAIYAN010000280.1 GCA_903924185.1 uncultured Opitutia bacterium
ACGATGTCGACCCTCGACGAAGTGTTCGTGCTTTCCGAGTACATCACTGTCCACATGCCACTGACCCCTCAGACGGAAGGCATCGTCAACGCTGCGGCGTTCGCCAAGATGAAGAAGGGCGTGAAGATTGTGAACTGTGCTCGTGGCGGGATCGTCGACGAAGCCGCCCTAGTGGCCGCGCTCGCTTCCGGCCAGTGTGGCGGTTGCGGATTTGACGTGTTCGTCGATGAGCCGATGGCCAAGGATCACCCTTTGCGCGCCTTCCCGAAGGCCCACCTCTCCCCGCACCTTGGCGCCTCCACGGCCGAAGCCCAGGAAAACGTCGGGGTCGAAGTCGCGGAAGCCGCTATCACGGTACTCAGCGGCGGTTCGCCTGCCAACGCGGTCAACCTGCCCTCGGTCGACTCGCAGACACTCTCGAGCATCCGCCCTTTCCTGGCCCTCGCGGAAAAGCTGGGTGCCATCGCCCGTCAGTTGGCCGCCCCCGGCCGCGTCGAAGCGCTCCGCTTAACCACCTTTGGAACGGGCTCCGACCAAGGCGCTGACGCCATTGCCCGCTCCATCCAGCGTGGTTACCTCCGCGGCATCGTGGAAGGCGTCAATGACGTCAACGCCCCGAGCAAACTCAAGGCCCTCGGCGTCGAAGTGCAGACCATCCGCTCCTCGGCTGAAGCTGACTACAAGGAACTCATCCTCGTCGAAGCCCTCCTCGCAGGCGGTAAGTCCGTCTCCGTCGCCGGCACGGTCCTCGGCAAGGCCCAGTCTGCCCGCGTCGTCTCCATCAACGGACGCACACTCGAGTTCGTCCCTGAAGGCAAGTTACTCCTCATCGAAAACCAGGACCAGCCTGGCATCATCGGCGCTCTCGGCACCCTCCTCTCCAAGGAACGCGTGAACATCGCGAACATGGCCCTCAGCCGCACCGGCGGCGCGAACGCGCTCGCGGTCTACCAGCTCGACACCGCTCCCGGTGCCGCCGCCTTGGCTGAGATTCTCCGTAACCCGGCGATCGTCAGCGCTAAGCTGATCGACGCCTAAGCGATGTTTGCGGCCCTCGGGATCAGCGCCTTAGTCGGATACCTTCTGGGTTCCGTCAACTTCGCTGTGCTTGTGGCCAAGCGCTACGGCATCGACATCCTGAAGGAAGGCTCCGGAAACCCCGGCGCCACCAACGTCAAGCGCGTGCTCGGCAAGGGCCCAGGCAACCTCGTCTTCGCCCTCGACGCGCTCAAGGGCTTCGCGGGTGCCGGCCTCCCCCTCCTGTTCCTCAAGTCCTCCGAACCTAACCAAGAAATCGTCTTCGTCATTTGCGTCGCAGGCTTAGCAGGCACGCTCCTGGGCCACTGCTTCTCTTGCTTCTTGGGTTTCAAAGGCGGCAAGGGCGTGGCCTCGACCATTGGCGGCCTGCTCGTCCTCCTGCCGATTCCCATCGTCATCGGTGCCGCGCTGTGGGCTATCGCCTTCTACGCCACCCGCTACGTCTCCGTCGCTTCGCTCGCGCTCGGCCTCTCCCTCCCGCTTTCCTGCTGGCTCTTGCCGAA
>CAIYAN010000281.1 GCA_903924185.1 uncultured Opitutia bacterium
GGCATCGGGCATCGCGCCCGCCAAGGCCATCTTACGGTCCGTATAGCCCTCAGCATCCGCCAGAACCATCATCGGCAAGCGGTCACGCAACCGTCGGACCAAGCCCTCATGACTATCATCAGCCTGCCAATCAAACGTCCCACGATTAGACCAGAATGCCATGAGACTACCGCCCGCGGTCGGCACGCAACCGGAAGCCACGGGCTGACCATCCGGGCCCTTAATTGGAAATTGCTGAATCGGCGGCACGCCAGCGAGGGCCTTGGCGGACGGGGCCGCCAGCTCGGTCAGACCTTCCAAAGAAAAATCAAGGAGCGCGTGCTGCCCATTCGCCTGCCAAGCCAAGTAACCGGCCGGTGCCCCGGTCCCCGATTTCAGTTCGGCCCACCAGAATGGCTCACCCGCGGACGACCACCGCGTGGCTACCGGCGTGACTGGACGAACGGAAGCGACCTGGACCTCTCCACGCGTGCCGGCCAGCAGGCCAGCCGAACTCAGCGACTGGAGATGCGTCCGAGCCTGGGCCTGCACCTGTTCCGCCGACTTCGGCTGGGAGTCGCAACCCGTCAGCCAAGCCGCTAAAAGCCCAATGGCGATTGCACGCAATCGCCCCATCTCACTTCGCGTCCTTCAGCATCACCAGGTTCGCTTCCGCGAACGCTTCGCCCATCAGCGCAAAAGTCTTAGCACAACCCAGATAATGGTAACCCGCATTCGAGGCGCCACGTTTCCACTGAGCTGCTTCGGCTTCGGTGACCACTTTAGCTTCATACGCCTTGAGGAAATCACGCTGCTGAGCTTCGGTCATCTTCCCATCGGCGTTCGCTGACTTTGCGTTCTTATTTTTTAATTCAAAGGCCATCTGCCGGACCTTATCGCGCTTGGCCTGGATGGCGGCGAGTGATTCATCCCAGAAGGGTCCCGTCCGCACCGCGGTCACGTTACCTTTAAATTCCGGGAGGCTCGCCGGCGCGGCCATGGCTTCACGGAAGGCGAGGTTATCTTCACCCGGCTCTTTACCGCCGACGCCCATCACCCCAATGACGAACGGCATCTTGGGCACGCCGAGATCCTTGCGGACATCGCGAATGAAGGCCGCCATAAAGTCCGAGTACTTCGCATAGCGATTAGTCGTAACACCTTTGGGCAGACGCGGGTAGAAGTTCGAGTCGACCATGTCATTGAAGCCCTGCAACCAGATGAAGCCGGCGATTTCATAGCCCTGCTTGGGGTCATAGCCTGGGCAGACCCGACCAGGGTTAGCCAAGACTTGACGGACGTGCGCGAGCATGAGTCGGTAGTAATGGCCGGAGTTCGCTAACGGGTGACGGTCCTTCTCGAGGTCCGATGGCGTGCGCGGATACGGACCAGCCCCCGGCGAAAGGAAATCATAGTTAAGCGACTTACCGCCCCACGCTGCTTTAATGAGCAGTACGGGTTCCTGGTAGGCGCGATCCATGGCTAAGCCAAAAGTATATTCCGGTCCGATCTTGCCGCCGTCCTTTGTCGGATCCTGCCGCGAGCCATAACCCGTCGTCAGTTTACCGAAGCCTTCGCCGTTTTTGTCGCCGCTGCCGGTAAGATAGGAAATCCACACGCCCTCCCCTTCAGCGGGCGTTTTACCATCGGGCCCTTTCATCCGCTTCAGCAAGGGCGCGGTGGCCGGATCCTCTCCGATATAATCGATGGTCTCGACCTTGGCATGTCCCTCCATGTTGGATTGGCCAACAAGGATGAAGACCTTAGTCGGGGCGGCCTGCAGGCCAAGGGCGGCCAGCAGTAAAAACAGCGAGGGGTAACGCATGCCTCCAGACAAAGGCAGTGGCCACAGATGGCAAGCCCTGCCCTACCGGGGGTGGCCTAGCACTTTACGTACATCTCAACCTTGCAATCATAGCCACCGAGGTCGACTTCCTGGCGGTAGTCCCGGCGCATCGTCTTGTCCGTGGACTCCAAGCGCAGCGGGTTAACGAAGATAACTCGGCCGCCTGGACGGAGGGTCGCCGAGGCGACCCGGAAGAAATCAGCGAACAGGCCGTGCAGGTTAGGCACGCGGACGCGCCGACCGAGGGGCGGATTCGAGATGATGAGCGAAAGCTTACCCGAAACCAAGACCGGCACTTCCGCGTATCCACGGAAGTCGCCCGTCAAGAAGGTGCTCTTTACGCCCTCCAGTCCAGCGGCCGCCCAGTTCTCCTTAGCGATCGCGATGGCCTTCTCGTTTAGGTCGGTACCAATAACCTGCTTCACGTCACCCAACAAGGCGGTCTCAATGAGCTCCAAGCCTGAACCACAGAACGGATCCCAGACGACTTCATTAGCCTGCCGACCAGCCAAGCGCGCCAAGCAGGCGGCCAGCGGCGGGTGCGAGGCGGCATTGATGGCGGCCTTGCGATAAGTCAGACGCGGATCCGGCGAAACCTTCGGACGAAGTTCCGCCAAGGCAGCCGACGGAGCGAGGAAGACGTCGACGGACCACGGAGCCTCGCGGGCGTCGTTCAGAATACGGGGATTCACCTTAAACGCTTCCGCGGCCACCTTGGCCACATCGTCGTCGTGATTTTCACTGCCCGAAAAAGACAGGCGATAGCGCCAGGACCCATCCGTTAATGAGTCCATGAGACGCTCGCTCAAAGGAGAGCCGATGAGTTTAGCTAAGCCGGCGAAGGCCTCGGGGCCTTCGGGGTCGCGCACGCGGCCCAAGCCAAAGCCCATCGTGTCGAAACAACGCAACTGATAGAGATCACGGAGACTGAACGGCCCCTTGGCCGCGACCACCACGTGGCAACCGCGGACTTCGAGCACGCGGAACTTACCACCCGCAGTATCACTGGCCCGTACTTCGTCAGCCAGCACCGCTTCGAGGCCACGACGGCAACGCAGGCTGATGCGCAAAGTATCGTAACGATCCAAGATAGCATCGACGCGAATCGTCGCCGGGCTTTCGCGACGGGCAACATTGGCGCGGACCTTTTGTTCGGAGAGCGGCAAACCGGCCGCCCCTGCCCCGACGGCCTTCAAGGTTTCTTCGCCGGCAATCTTCTCTAAGGCTGCGCCCGCCTTCCGCTTCTCGCGGTCGACCGTGCTCGTCTTAAGAATAGTAAGAATGTTCCGCTCCGCCTCAACGTCTTCGCCCAGCTTCGGAATTGCCGCCATCGCGTAACGGCGGACCTTCTCTTCCGGATCTTGGAGCAACCCCTTGAGCCAGGCCTTGACCTGAATCTTCAAGGCCGGGTCACTGCAATGGGTGAAAACGACGCCGACTGCCCGGACTAAGGCGACCTGCCGAGCGCGCTCCTTGCCCGTGGCTTGGTTGAATTTGGGGACCTCGACACCCCAAAGCTGCCCCGCGGGCAGTTCCCGGAGCTGTCGGTAAAGGTCGTTATCGGCTTTCATGGCTTGGTAAGTCGGGCGGGCGGGCGGCAAAGTCAAGGGAGACGCAGGCGGGCGACCAGAGCCTAATCGCGGCCAGTGCCGGGATTCGTGTGTCGCACTTTGGGCATTTTCCTAACAAAATTAACCAAAAGCGGCAGCGTGAATGTCGACTCAAGAAGTTGGCACGAAAACCCGGCTCCGCCCCCGTCCCAGCAATCCATAAGTTGCCTTTGACAGGGGGGGATTATTGCCCACTAGATTTAGATGTCTTGCGGTCTCCGCCAAGGCACCCGGCGGCTCAGCCGCCAGCCCATCCGACTACTTTTGCCCACACCAGAAATGAAGAATCCCGGACTTCCCGAAAAACAGGGTCTTTACGACCCCCAGTTTGAGCATGACGCCTGCGGCGTCGGCTTCGTTTGCCAGATGAAGGGCAAGCGTTCGCACGATATTATTCAACAGGCCCTCACCATCCTGGTGAACCTCGATCACCGAGGCGCCTGTGGCTGCGAGGTCAACACCGGCGACGGTGCCGGTATCCTGCTCCAGCTCCCCCACGGGTTCTTCGCAAAGAACGGCCCGGCCAATCTCCCCAAGCCCGGCCATTACGGCGTGGGCATGCTCTACGTTTCCCCGGACGCCAAGATCCGCGCGGCCACCGAAGCCACCTTCGCCGAACTCGCCAAGGCCCTCGGTCTCGCGATCCTCGGCTGGCGCACCGTCCCCGTCGACAACGCGTCGCTCGGCCAGACCGCCATCGCCAGCGAACCCGTCGTCCGCCAAGCCTTTCTCGGTCGCCCAGACGATTGCCTCACCGACCAGGACTTCGAACGTAAGCTTTTCATCCTGAGCAAGCAGGCCCACCACCAGATCCGCGCCACCGGTAAGGACGAGTTCTACTACGCCAGCTCCCTCTCCTGCCGCACGATCATCTACAAGGGTATGCTCATGCCCGAACAGGTGGGTAAATACTTCCCCGACCTCGCGGATCAGTCAATGGACACCGCCCTCGCGCTCGTCCACTCGCGCTTCTCGACCAACACCTTCCCGAGCTGGGAACGTGCGCACCCTTACCACTACATCGCGCACAACGGCGAGATCAACACCCTCAACGGCAACGTCAATTGGATGAAGGCCCGCGAGCCGCTCCTCGCCAGCCCGCTCTTCGGCAAGGAACTCCCGAAGATCCTCCCCATCGTGAACCCTAACGGTTCCGACTCCGCCAAGTTCGACAACGTCCTCGAGCTGGTCGTCATGGGCGGCCGTTCGCTGCCTGAGGCCATGATGATGATGATTCCAGAGCCTTGGAACGGCCACGAGTCGATGAGCCCGGAGAAGAAGGCCTTCTACGAATACAACTCTTGCCTCATGGAGCCGTGGGACGGCCCCGCCTCGGTCGTCTTCACCGACGGCACGATGATCGGCGCCACCCTCGACCGTAACGGCCTCCGCCCTTCGCGTTACTACGTGACCAAGGATGACTACGTCATCATGGGCTCCGAAGCCGGCGTCCTCCCGATTGACCCTGCCAACATCGCCTCCAAGGGCCGACTGCAGCCGGGCCGTATGTTCCTCGTGAACATGGAAGAAGGTCGCATCGTCGCCGACGAGGAGATCAAGCAGAAGATTGCTTCCCAGAAGCCCTACCGCGAATGGCTCGATAAGAACCTCATCAAGCTCGCTGACATCGCCGACGCCCCGGCCGACTCGCCGTCATCGCACAGCAACACCGTCCAGCGTCAGCTCGCCTTCGGCTACACCTTCGAAGACCAGCGCAAGCTGCTCGTCCCGATGGCCAAGGATGGCGTCGAAGCCATGGGCTCGATGGGTACGGACATCCCGCTCGCCGTCCTCTCGAACAAGTCGAAGCTCCTCTACGATTACTTCAAGCAGCTCTTCGCACAGGTCACCAATCCGCCGATCGACAGTATCCGCGAAGAGAACGTCACGTCCTCCCTCACGACGATCGGTCCAGAGCGCAACCTGCTCGACCCGAAGCCCGGCAGCTGCCACCTGATCGAGCTCCAGTCGCCGATCCTCACCAACGAGGAACTCGCCAAGCTCCGCCACGTCGCCCACGGTCAGTTCAAGTCCGTCAC
>CAIYAN010000282.1 GCA_903924185.1 uncultured Opitutia bacterium
AACGAGATTCTGGAAGCGGCCTTTATTACTTTCCAGGTCCACTCCGTCGAGAAGGATGAAACCGTTCGCCTGGCCCGCGTGGCGGAGCACATCCTTGACTCCGAAGAGCAGCTCTTTGCCCTCCCGAATGTCAAAGACGGCGACAAGGGTTCCTATGCGGACTTTCTCGAGCACATCATGCGCCTCCGCGTGAAGCTTATCAACGACACGATCAAGCTAGAGCAAAAGCTCACGGTTGAAGACGTCGATGAACAGCTCAGCGAACTGCGCAATCAGGCCCTCATCGAAGGCCGTGATATTCATGCGTTCGAAGAAATCACCGACATCCTAGAGTTCGTTCCCCTGGGCCATGAGGTCCCTGGCGAAGATGACGATGATGATAAGCCGGCACGCCCCACGTCCGCCGCGGAAGAAATCTCTGACCTGCCAGAAGTCGAAGACGACGAGAAGCTCGATAAGGAGCTCAAGTGGGACGACGAAGAAGCCCCCGAGGAAGCCGAAGGCGAAGAGGGCAGCGGCCCCGCTGGCGGTGCGAGCAGCGGTCGTCGTCGCTAAGTATTCCGCTTACTTAACGGGTGCCGGGGTGTCCTTCGCAGGCACCGTCGGCGTGCCCGTATTAGTGGGGAGCGTCGACTTACTGCCTTTGGTGCTGCCTTGTGACTCAAACAGCCATAAGCGACGCGCGGCCATGTCCACTGCGATCGGGTGGGCCCGCAGGAAATCATCGCCCAAGAGGTTATGCTCCTGGTCGCGGAGGAATTCCACACCAGTCAGCGGCGCGCCCCCAATCCGTAGGGATTTGATTTGGCAGACTTCGACCCGGGTGAGGTTGACGCCGCGGACGGACGCCACGGGGATATAGCCTTTAAAAATCGTTTTTCCGCGGAACTTGAGCGAGCTCATGTAGGACTTCGAGGCGCCCGAATCGATAATCATCGGCACCTTGTGACCTTCGACCTCAATGTTGACGCCACAGTGCCCGCCGCGGCTAAAGATGGAGACCTCATGCGCCGCCGAAGTGTCGGGCGTCTTGCCGAGCGTCATCACCGCATTGGTGAGGTCCATGTAGAAGGGTTTACCGAAGAGGATATCCGCGCCCACTAAGCCATCCAGGTCCATGCCGGTGAGCGGCATGATGGCCATGTGAAAGTCTTTCCAGACTGCGCCGCCCCCTTCAAGCGATTCAATGTAGCCGTAGCTGGTCTCCCCGCGGCCATCATTGCCCATCGTGGGCAAGGTGAAGGCCACTTCGATGCCAGCCTTACGGGCGCCGGCTTCGGTCAGTACGCCGCTCCCTTGGCAGCCCGTGTCGACGCCGAGGTTAAGGGTGACGCCATTGACCTTCACGGCCACCATGGGGATCGACTTAATTCGTAACTTGAAGGTCGCGATACCCGAGGCGGGAAATTCGTCCTTCGGCTTCTTGACCTCCTGGGCGGAAAGGGTGGCGGTCAGGCAAAGGCCGAGGTAGGCAAGCAGGAGGCGCATAGTGAGGAGTAAGCGTGGCCACGGGGTGGATTTGTCCGCCGTCGGGGTGAGTTCACTGTGAAGCCTTTTTAAGGCAGGTCGACACGGACTTGCAGATTTCCTCGCCTAGGCCGCGTGGGCGCTACGCCGGCGTCGCCAGAGGTAGGTCAGGCCAAAGCACAGCCCGCCCAGGCCGACGGCCCAATCGCCGTGACGGACCCAAAAAGTGGGTTCGCCCCGGTCGCGGCGGAGATGGGCGACGGCACTTAAGGGGGCTCCTGGGATGCTGGTGGGCTGGAGGATGCCGCGGTGGGTGATGACCCCGCTCCACCCGGCGTTCCCAGAGCGGGCGACGGGAAGTCCCGTGGCGACCGCAATCAGCACCGAATGCGCGGTGTGCTGGGCATCCCCCGCTTCGTTGCCATACCAGCCATCGTTGGTAACGACAACGAGGAGGTCGGCGCCCGCCAGAGCATGCTCGCGGGCTAGTTCGGGGAAGACGTCTTCGTAGCACACCAAGGGCCCGGCCAAGAAAGTGAAGCCGCTGCGGGTCGTCAGGGGTAGGAGCGTCGCACCTTCGCCGGGGACGCAGTCTTGCGCGATAGGTACGACCTTGCGCAGCGGTAACCAGTCGGCGAGCGGGACGTATTCGCCGAAGGGGACGAGGTGTCGTTTGGCGTAGGTCGGCTTGGCGAGGCCTTCCGCGGTCACGACGACGGTACTGTTCGCGTAGCCGTTCTTGCGTGGTTCGATAGCGCCAATCAGGAGCGGGCAACCCGCCCCGGCGACGTTGCCGCGGAGGAACGTGACATAGTCAGCGTTATCAGTGGAGGTGCGCAGGGCGGCTTCGGGCCAGAGCACGACATCCGGTTTTTCCTGCCCCGCCGCCACGGTCAGGCTATTCAGCACCTTCTTATGTTTATCGAGTTTAGTGCTGTCCCATTTTTCGGTGGGATCGAAGTCAGTCCGCAGTGCCGCGATCCGCACTTCCTGTCGGGGGGCTTCGCGGGCGAGTTGCTGAAGCGTGCAGTAAAAGCCAGCGGCGATGACCGCTAAACCTAAGTAAAGCTCAGGCGTTAAACGACTGAGCCAACTCGTGGGCGTCAGGGGCTTGAGTGATTTGGCCGAGGCGCGTAGGGCGCGGAGACGGACAATCCAGCTGGCCAGCCCGAGGTTAATAAGCACGAGGCCGATGGAGAGTCCCGTGGGTCCGACCCACGCGCAGAGCGTGAGCAGGACGCCATTGCCTTGTTGGCTGGCGGAGAGAGGCAGCCAACCGAAGCCGGTAAGCGCGATGGTACGTAACCATTCGAGCAGGCCCCAGGCGCCGGCAAGGCCGAGTGTCGCCAGCAGGCGGGCTGGTGCACCGGCGTCACGGCAGGCTGGAAAAATCCAGCGGAGGGCTAGTAACCAGAGGAACGGATACAGCGCGCAGTAGGCCGTCAACAGCACGAGCCCGAGCCAGCCGAGCGGTGGGTAAATATGGCGAAGCCACGCAAGGAGTACGACCCAGAGTAGCCAGCTGGTGCCGTAGGCCGCGCGTCGCCATAGACGCCAGTCGGGCGCGGCTGCGGCGGCGAGTGTTGCCGGGATGAGTGCAAAGAATGCGACGAAGGGGTGCCCGAGCGGAGGAAAACTAAAAAGCAGGAGCAGCGCCGTCAGGCCCAGTCCGCCCCAGCACAGCCAGGCGTCGGAGAAGCGGGGGGCCGGACGTTGGTCGGTCATTCGGACAGCGTTTCGATCACGACCCAACCTTCATCGCGCACCATCGTCTCAGCCTTCTTCCACTTCAGGTCGAGCGTCTCGGCGCCCTTACGGATACGGACGACGGCGTTGCGGCCAATCTTAGCTTCATTACGGCGGAAAGGTTCTTGCTTCGGCTGCATGGTTTCTGCGGCCGCTTCCGCTTCCGGCTGATCTTCGGGCGTGCCGGGTTCAGCGGGGCCGGTGGCGATGACTTGGCCTTGGGCGGTGCGGAGGATGGCTTCCAGTGCTTCCATCGACGAGGCGGTCCGGAAGAGGCTCGAGCAGACGTCGGTCCGCAGCTGGCGCATGAGGTCAACGAAGGCGCGGTAGGCTTCCGTCTTGTACTCGTTGAGCGGGTCTTTCTGGGCGTAGCCGCGAAGATTGACCGCTCGGCGGAGCTCTTCCATCTCCGTCAGGTGGTTCTGCCAGTTACGGTCGATCGAGCGCAGGAGGAGGTGACGCTCGAGGTAATTGAGCATCTCGGGCGACTCGTTCGTCTCGCGACTCTTCTGCAGCTCGGCGACTTTCTTAATCACACAGGCGGTGGCTAGGTCGTGGTTGAGCGGGAGGAGTTCCTCGACCGCAAAGCGAATCGGGAACGTCGATACGAACCAGGCTACGAAGGCGTCGGCGCCGGCGCGGTCGGGGGCGGCATCGAGGTCTGGGTAGGCTGTCTTGAGGCGCTCTTCGATTTCTTCGCCGACCACGGATAGTAGGTTGGCTCGAGTATCGGCCTCATGGAGGGTGCGGTTTCGTAGGCCGTAGACAATCTGGCGCTGATGGTTGAGGACGTCGTCGAACTGCAGCAGACGCTTGCGCATCGAGTAGTTCTGGCCTTCAACGCGTTTCTGAGCGGTCCCGATGGAGCGGTCGAGCAAGGGGTGCTCGAGCGGCTCACCTTCCTTAAAGGATTTTTCCAGCAACGAGGAGATAATGCCTGCGTTGGAGAACAGGCGCATCAAGTCGTCCTCAAGGGCGACGAGGAAACGCGCGTGGCCCGGATCGCCTTGGCGCGAGCAACGACCGCGGAGTTGGCGGTCAACGCGGCGGGATTCGTGGCGCTCGGTGCCGAGCACGTAGAGGCCACCGAGTTCGCGCACGCCCTCGCCGAGGCGGATGTCGGTACCGCGGCCAGCCATATTGGTGGCGATGGTGACGGCACCATTCTGACCAGCCATGGCGACAATATCGGCTTCCTGCTCGTGGTGCTTGGCGTTCAGCACCTTGTGCGGGATGCGGGCCAGGGTGAGCATGCGGCTGAGCGTCTCGGAAGCTTCGACCGAGGCCGTGCCGACGAGGACAGGCTGTCCGCGCTTGTTGGCGTCGGTGAGCTCCTTGATCACGAATTGGTACTTCTCGCGCCGGGTCTTGAAGACGATATCGTTGGCGTCGGTGCGGATGCAGGGCTGGTTGGTCGGGATGGTGACCACCGTAAGGTTGTAGATTTCGTTGAACTCGGTGGCTTCCGTTTCAGCCGTGCCCGTCATGCCGGACAGCTTCTCGTACATCCGGAAGTAGTTCTGGATCGTGACGGTCGCGTAGGTTTTATTTTCCTTCTCGAGGGTGACGCCTTCCTTGGCTTCGACCGCTTGGTGCAAGCCATCGCTCCAGCGACGGCCGGACATGATACGCCCGGTGTTCTCGTCGACGATCATGACCTTGCCTTCATGCACGACGTAGTGCCGGTCCTTTTCGTAGAGGGCGAAGGCCTTGAGGAGTTGGCCGATGGCGTGGATGTCTTCGGAAACCTTGATATAGGCGGCCTCGGCGGTGCTGCGGAGTTCGGAGCGCTTCTCGGGGGTCAGGCTGCTATCGCTATCGAGCTCCACGAAGTGCGTGGGGAGGTCGGGCAGGACGAACGCATCGGGCTCGCCCGGGCGAAGCGTGTCGCGGCCGAGTTGGGTGAGGTCAGACTCGTGGTTGCGTTCGCTGATGGCGTAGTAGAGACGTTCCTTGAGGTGGTAGCGGCGGTCCTTCTCGACATTGCTCGCGAGGACCCCTTCGTGCTTCTCCAGGAGTTTGCGCCAGCGGCCGTTCTCCATGAGACGGGCGAAGGATTTATTGCGGGGCATCCCATTGGCGGTCAGCCAGAGTTTATCGAGCGTGTCGGTCGAGGGCTCCTTGTTGTCTGGGAGGTCCTTGAGTTCGGCTTCCGCTTCGATGATGAGGCGCGTGGCCAAGCGGGTCTGGAGGTCAACGATCACCTTGACCTGCGGGACGAGGCGCATGAACGGCGGTTCGCGTTCTTCGGTGACTGGACCGGAGATAATCAGCGGCGTGCGGGCTTCATCGATGAGGATGGAGTCGATTTCGTCGACGATGCAGAAGTAGTGTTCGCGCTGCACCTGTTCGCCGGCGCTCAGGGCCATGCCGTTATCGCGCAGGTAATCGAAGCCGAACTCAGACGCAGTCCCGTAAGTGATATCGCAGGCGTAGGCCTTTTGGCGTTCCTCGTTGCCCATCTGGTTTTGGATGCAACCGACGGTGAGCCCGAGCCAGCTGAAGAGGTGCCCCATCCATTCGGAGTCGCGGCGGGCGAGGTAGTCATTAACCGTGACGAGCTGGCAGTTGCGGCCCGTGAGCGCGTTCAGGTAAAGGGGCAGGGTGGCGACGAGGGTTTTCCCTTCGCCGGTCGCCATTTCGGCGATCTTCTTCTGGTGGAGGGCGATGCCGCCGATGAGCTGAACGTCGAAATGCACCATCTGCCAGGTCTGTTCATGGTCGCAGACGATCGAGGTTGAGCCGCAGAGGCGGCGGGCGGCGTTCTTGACCACCGCGAACGCTTCGGGGAGGAGGGCGTCGAGGGATTCGCCCTTGGCGAGGCGGGCCTTGAACTCGGCGGTCTTGCTGCGGACGGCATCGTCGGACAGGCGCTGGTACTCCAGTTCGTGGGCGTTGATCTTTTTGACCAGAGGGGCGCACTTGCGGAGGAAAGTCCGGTTATGGCTGCCAGCGAAAAGTTTGAGGATACTGAGAAACATGGGTCCAGGCGCGAAAGGGTGCAGACTGAGTATGGAAAGGCCGAGTCAAAGCCCAAAAACCGCAGAATCCAGCCCCGAAACGGCCGACCGGACGATTAATCCCCACCCGCCCGCAACGGGGTCAGACCCCAATGTTGGTGCCTGACCCCATTATTGGGGTCTGACCCCGTTATGCAGGTCTGGTCCTGAGGGCTCACTTGTTCACGGGAGGCTTTTCCGCCTTGCCGTTGGCTTGGAGGCCTCAAGATGAAGCCATCCCCATGGCTGAAAACGTTATTATTCTCGGTACCGGTTGCGCCGGCCTCACTGCCGCCATCTACGCCGCCCGTGCCGGCCTGAGCCCCCTGGTGCTCGAGGGCGGCCAGCCAGGTGGCCAGTTAACGACGACCTCCGAGGTCGAGAACTTCCCTGGTTTCGTCCATGGTGTGGACGGCAACGAGCTCATCACGAATATGAAGGGCCAAGCTGAGCGCTTTGGCGCGAAGTTCGCCTGGGACCGCATCGACTCGGTCGATTTCTCTGGCCCAGTGAAGAAGCTCGTCGGCGGTGAAGCCACCTACGAAGCCAAGGCGGTGATTATCGCGACGGGCGCCTCACCGCGTTTCTTAGGTATCCCTGGTGAACAGGAATACTACGGCGGTAACGGCGTCACGACTTGTGCGACCTGCGATGGCGCGTTCTACCGCGACGTCCCCGTCGCCGTGGTCGGCGGTGGCGATTCCGCCTGCGAAGAGGCCCTCTTCCTTACCCGTTTCGCTTCCAAGGTCTACCTCGCGCACCGTCGCGATACCTTCCGCGCTTCTGACATCATGGTCCAGCGCGTGAAGACCCATGCGAAGATTGAGCTCGTCCTTAACGTCACGCCGAAGCAAGTCCTCGGTGGTGCCGATGGTAAGGTCCACACGCTGGAAGTCGTCGAGAAGTCCGGTGCAGTCCGCGCACTGGGCGTAAAATGTGTTTTCGTCGCCATTGGCCACATCCCTAATTCCAAGGCTTTTACGCCGGCACTCGACGTCGATGAAGGCGGTTACTTCGTCGCGGCCGCCAACACGGTCAGCACCAAGGTCCCGGGCGTCTTTGTCGCCGGCGACTGCTCGGATCACGTCTACCGCCAAGCCATCACTGCGGCTGGCATGGGCTGCCGTGCAGCGATCGAAGCCGAACGCTGGCTCGCGGGCCACTGAGGCTTGCGACGTAGTCGCAAGCCCAAGGGTGAAGCGGTTGGCGGTTAGGATTTCCTGCAAAGGGAGATCAGGAACCGGGAAGTTAACGGCAAGTATATAACCCCCTGCTAATCATCCGGTCTCCGGTTCCCCTTTGAGTGCTGTCGTTAGGGTGGGACGCGACGGAGTCGCAAGCCCGAGGTGAAAGTGGTTGGCGGTTAGCGGTTCGGATTTTCTGCAAAGGGAGACCGGGAACCGGAATAGATACTGCGGGCATCTAACCCTAGCCAATCATCCGGTCTCTGGTTCCCCTTTGAGTGCTGTCTTGAGGTAGGGGCGCCACTGCGTGGCGTCCGTTTAGGGCAGAGGGTGCGGGTATGTTCAGACCCACCATGCGTTGTAGAGGTCTAATAATGTCGTTATTGTATAATTAATGGAGATATCGACGGCCCCGGCGGACTGGTGCTTCCGTTGCCCGATTGAGTCCTCGCTTTGGGCTTGGCTGGCGATAGGTCTTTAGGCGTGCCCCCCTTTGAAAACTTGCTGGCTGCCTTATTGGTGCTCTTGCTATCTTTCGCGGCGCTGGCGGTTGCCTTGAATTTAAAACGGCAGGAGCGGCTGCTCGCCGACACGCCAACATCCAAGGCCCTCGGGGTCTTCATTGGCGAGGTCGAGGTCTCGGGCGTTTGCGTCAGCCAGTATCCCTTTACTAGTCATCTAACCGATACGCCGTGCGTATACTACCGCTGGAAGGTCGTCGAGCATTGGGTTCGTGGAAGCGGGAATAGCCGATATTCTGGCGAGGATGTTGTCGCTTCCGGCGGCCAAGCGTCAGAATTCTACCTTAAGGATGAAACGGGATTTATCTGGGTGAACCCAGTGGGGGCCAAAATCGAACCCTGCGTGATTTTAAAGAAATTGGCGAATAAAACGAGTCCGCTTTATTACGCCAAAGGCCCGCTGACGGATGTCGAAGGCTCCAAGGGTCTCCGGACGTTCACCGAGTACGCCTTGACCGTGGGGATGAAAGTTTTTATCCGAGGACGTGCGAGTGAGCGTCCCGACGTGGTGGCGGCCCAGATCGCCCATGACGAAAGGGAAGACATCTTCATTATTTCGTACCGCGGAGAACGCTCCATCAGCGCCCGGATGGCCTGGAGGGCAAAGAGTTTAGATTTTACGGGGGCGTTCGCGGCGGTTAACGCCGCCCTGGTTGCGTCCGCCGGGCTGGGGCCGGTCCTCAAGGTATACGCAGGTTTTTTCACCATGGTTTTTGATGATGATCACCCCGTGAAAATGTTCGGTGAAGGGTTATCGGCGGTGGGTCCTTACATCCCACTGGGCCTCCTCATAGGGGTGAGCCTCTATCTGCTGATGCGGGCTGTGGGCTGGGCCCGGATGGCCTTCAATAGCATGGTCGGCCTCCGCAATCGCGTGGCGCAGGCGTATTCGCTCATTGATGTGCAGTTAAAGCGTCGCACGGACCTCATTAGGCGTTTTGTGGCCTGTGTGCAGGGCTTCCGTGAACATGAGACCGCGGTGCAGGCGTTGGTGACCGCCATGCGGGCACAGGCCGGCGGTGGTTCGCTGAAGGCGCTCGCGCCCGGTATCCTCGCCGTCATCGAAAGTTACCCTGAAATCCGCGCACAGGCGTTATTCAATGATTTGAGCAAGCAGCTCATTGAGACCGAAGACCGCATCGCCCTAGCACGTGGATATCATAATAACATCGCGACATTCTATAACACCCGAATCGAGACTATCCCGGACCGCTACCTGGCGGGCTTGGTCAAGATGAAGCCCGCCGCCTTATTCGAAGCCGAAGGTTTCACTCACCACCCGGCGACGGTGGCGTTCTGATCAGTCCAGCCAGGCGTGGCGGCGAACGGACGCGACGCAGTCGCAAGCCCAAGGGTGAAGCGGTTGGTGTTTAGCGGTTGGGATTTCCTTCAAAGGGAGACCGGGAACCGGGAAGTTAACTGCGGGTATATAACCCCCAGCCAATCAACCGTTCTCCGGACCCCTTTGAGCCCTGTCGTTACCCGATACAGCGTATCCCAACCGCTGGCCGATGTCCCCACGAAGTAATCGCGCAGCGATTACTTCGTCAGAATCTCCATCGCCGACTTCTTCTGCGGGATGAAGGGGAGCACGTGCTCGGTGTAGGGCACGATGACGTCGAGGAGGTAGGGACCGTCGTGATCGAGCATCTCGCGCATAGCGGCGCGGAGGTCT
>CAIYAN010000283.1 GCA_903924185.1 uncultured Opitutia bacterium
AAGCAGGTCCGCAAGGCCACGGCCGCCGAGTTGGCCGCCGAGGCCAAGGCCTCTTCGCCACAGTTCGTGGTTATCACGGGCGGAGAGCCCTGCGTGCATGACCTAGGCCCGCTCGTGGCTGCCCTGAAGTCCGTCGGCTTAACTGCCCACCTCGAAACCTGCGGGGCTTACCCGATTGCCCCAGGCATCGCCTGGGTGACCGTCAGCCCGAAATGGGCCAAGCTCCCCTTGGCGGAATCCCTGCAACGGGCGGATGAGGTCAAAATCATTGTAGAAGCCCCGGACAGCATCGTCCGTTGGACGGAGGCCGTCGGCGGTCAGTGGGTGGCCCCCAGCGTCTGGCTGCACCCGGAATGGACCCAGCGGGCCAACCCCGCCGTCCTCAAGGCCATTACGGACCAGGTCAAGGCCGTGGGGGGTGCTTTCCGGGCGGGTTGGCAGGTCCACAAGCCCTATTCGGCCGACGCTTTGGACGTCCGCGCCCGTCCGCCGGTCCCGCTGGGCGGCGATCCCGCCAAGGGTCTCTAAGTCCCGAGTTCGGTCGTTTGGACGATTGTTCTCTTTTTTGCTTCACACGGAGGGCGTTCGGTCATTCAAAACGGACTCATGACTCGCCACGCTGTGCTCGCTCTTGAAGATGGAACCATTCTTCGGGGCAGGGCATTTGGGGCGGAAGCCACCCTCTGCGGCGAAGTGGTGTTCAACACCAGCATGACTGGTTACCAGGAAATCCTCACGGACCCTTCGTACTTCGGTCAAATCGTCACCATGACCGCGCCGCAAATCGGCAACTACGGCGTTAATGAAGAAGACCTCGAATCGGCCCGTCCGCATGTCGCTGGCTTCATCGTCCGCGAACTTTCGCCGATCGTCTCTAACTGGCGCGCCACGACCGACCTCAGCACTTGGCTGAAGAAGTACGGCATCCCGGGCATCGAGGGCCTCGACACGCGTTCACTGACGAAGAAACTCCGCTCGGCCGGCGTGATGAAGGCCTGCCTTTCCACGGAAGGTTTGAGCGACGAAGAAGCCCTCAAGCGTGCGCGGGCTTGGACTGGCACGGTCGGCGCAGACTTCGTGAAGGAAGTTACCTGTAAGGCTGCCTATAATTACAACGCCACCGCCGGCGACTGCGAAGCTTTCACCGTTCCCGGTACCAACCTAAACAAGCCGAAGGATCGTCCGGTGCGCTACCGCATCGCGGCTTACGACTTCGGTGCCAAGACCTCGATCTTCCGTCGCCTCGTGGCTTCGGGCTTTGATGTGCAGGTCTTCCCGGCCACGACCCCGGCCTCGGTCATCCGCGCCTATAACCCGGACGGCGTCTTCCTTTCGAACGGCCCGGGCGATCCCGCGGCCCTCAAGTATGCGCACGAAGCCGTGAAGGATCTCATCGAGACCTACCCAGTCTTTGGTATCTGTCTCGGTCACCAAATCATCACGCACGCCATCGGTGCGACGACCTACAAGTTGAAGTTCGGGCACCGCGGCGGCAATCAGCCCGTCAAGAACACCGAAGAAGGTCGCGTTTCGATCACCGCCCAGAACCACGGCTTCGCTTCCAAGGCCGACGAGCTCGACCGTTGCGGCGCCGTCGTCACGGAAATAAATCTAAACGACAACACCGTCTCCGGACTGCGCCTCAAGGATAAGCCCGTATTCTCCGTACAGTATCACCCGGAAGCCGGCCCTGGCCCCAATGACGCCGACATTCTCTTCGACCGCTTCTACGCCCTCGTTGCCAAGAGCAAGGGCACTAAGTAAGGTTTCACATGAAGTCGCGAGCAGCCATCTGGATTCCGATGGCTGTTATGCTTTTGGCGGCTTGTCGGACCGTGCCAGCGTCCAAGGAAGAGGCCTTACGGTTGCTGATTGCGGATATCGCTACAGGCAGGGTGGAGGCTGATCCCCACAAGGCCCTGACGCCGACTGATCCTGTGCAGTCGGACTACTTCCTGTACGTAGAGCTGTGGTTAAACGTCAATGCCGAGGCCTTGACGCACGTCAGCCCGGCCCTGTCGCCGGAAGGCCCTTTCACCTTCACGCGTTCGGCCAATGGCCGTATCACCTACCTCATCAGCGAGGGCTGGCCCGGGAAGCAGGTCCGGACCAAGGCCCTTCGGCCAGTGCCCGGCACGCGGATCACGATGCTCGGTTGGCCGGAACCGTTACCGTGGGAGCAACTCGGCGCCGTCTGCGTGATTGAAACCCCGCGGGAGATGGCCGACGAAGAGAACCACCCCAGTCCGCAGGCGTTCGTCTTTCGGTTCGAGTCCCCCGCGCGCTGAGTGCTTAGAGTTCGACCTGCATGCCGAGCTCGACCACGCGACCGGGCGGTAGGTTGAAGTAGGCCGTCGCCGAAAGGGAATTGCGGTTGAGCACCTC
>CAIYAN010000284.1 GCA_903924185.1 uncultured Opitutia bacterium
GAAGGGGTGCTCTTCCGCAATGCCTTCGTCACGTCCCCCAGTTGCACGCCCTGTCGGAGTTCGCTGCTTTCGGGACAGTACTTCTTCCGCACTCACCTTGGCGCGATCCTCAACGGCGCCAAGTGGGACAGTGCCATCCCGACCTTCCCGCTCCTCCTGCGTGACTCTGGGTATCACATCGGCAAGAGCCACAAAGTCTGGAGCCCCGGCACGCCGGCCGACGCCCCGTATGGCGGCCAGACACACGCCTACGAGAAATCCGGTCGGCGCTACAATAACTTCTCCGAGAACGCCACCGAGCGCGTGAAAGCGGGCGTGAGCTTCGCCGACGCCAAAGCTGAGCTCCTCGCCGAGGTTCGCGGTAATTTCCAGTCCTTCCTCGCCGACCGCAAGGACGCTCAGCCCTTCTGTTATTGGTTCGGGCCAACACTTACCCACCGCACCTACGAGAAACACAGCGGCGTTAACCTGTGGGGGATTCGACCCGATGACCTGAAGGGCAAGCTCCCGCCCTTCCTGCCCGATGTCCCTGAGGTGCGCGACGACATCGCCGACTACATGGGCGAATGCCAGGCCTGGGACGCCGGTATCGGCGTGCTCATCGCCGAGCTCGAGCGCCGCGGCGAACTCGACAACACCATCTTCGTTATCAGTGGTGACCACGGCATGCCCGGCGTACCCATGGGCAAGTGTAACCTCGTCGACCACGGTACGAATGTCGCCCTGATTGTCCGCGGCCCGGGTATTAAGTCTGGCCGCATCGTCGACGACTTCGTGAACCTCATGGACTTGGCGCCGACGTTCCTGGAAGTCGGCCGTGTCGCCCGACCTGAAGTAATGACGGGCAGAAGCATCGTACCGCTCCTGCAGGCCACTCAGGCAGGTCAGATTGACCCGACCCGCACCTGGGTCGTGACCGGCCGCGAACGCCATGTGGCCGGGGCCCGTGAAGGCAACCTGCCCTACCCGCACCGGGCGCTGCGCACAAAAGACTTCCTCTACATCCGTAATTTTGCACCTGATCGTTGGCCCGTGGGCAGCCCAAAGTTCACGAGCCATGCCGACCTGCCCGCCTTTGAAAAACTGGAGAAGGCCACTTATACCGCCTTCGCCGACATGGATGCCAGCCCGACCAAGGCTTGGGTGATTCATCACTTCGACGACCCGCAATACAAGTGGGTCTATGACCTGAGCTTCGGGAAGCGCCCCGGCGAAGAACTGTACGACTTGGCCAAGGACCCTTACCAGATCAAGAATGTCGCTGCCGACCCGGCCTATGCGGAATCCCTCCGCAAGCTCGGAGCGCAACTGCTCGCCACACTCAAAGAAGTCGCCGACCCGCGGGTTGGACCGGAGCCGGTGAAATTCGAGCTCCCTCCCTTCACGCAGGCTGGCAAGTAAGGCGGGCGGGTTGATTTGAGCGAAAAAGGGCACGACCTCCGCTTGTGTTTTAGCGTGGGGCGGCTTTAGCCTACACCATGTCTAAGAAATCCCGCGCCATCACCGACTACCCGCCTTTCCTGAAGGAGCTCCTCATCGCCAAGTCCCCGACGGGCCATGAATTCGCTGCCCAAGCGGTCATCGACGCCTACGTCGAGAAGTCGGCGGATACCTACACCAAGGATTCCATCGGTAATCGCATCGCGACCCTCAAGGGCAACGGCGGACCGACGCTGATGTTCGCCGGCCACATCGACGAGATTGGCCTCATCATCTCGCACGTCGACGACAAGGGCTACCTCTACTTCGAATTCCTCGGCGGTCATGACCATATCATCCCTTCCGGCCGTCGCCTGCACATCCTGACCCGTAACGGCCCCGTGCTCGGCATCACTGGTAAGCGAGCGGTTCACCTACTTTCGCCAGAGGACCGCAAGCGCGTCCCCGAGCGCCACGACATGTGGATCGACATTGGCGTGAACAACCGTGCGGACGCCCTCACAATCGTCCGCATCGGTGACCCTGCCGTCTATACCGATGGGCCGGAAATCCTGCGTGGCAGCATCGGTGTCGCCCGCGCCTTCGACGATAAGGCTGGTGCCTACGTCTGCATGGAAGCCTTCCGCCGCTTGGCCAAGGAGAAATCCCTGGCGGCGACGGTCGCGTCCGTGGCCACCACGCAGGAAGAAATTGGTACGCGCGGCGCGCAGGTTGCGGCCCAAGGCATCAAGCCCGATGTTTCCATCGCGGTCGACGTCGGTCACGCCACCGATCACCCGGATGCGGACAACCGTAAGTTCGGGCGCTTCACGCTTTCGGGCGGCCCCGTCATCGCGCGCGGGCCCAACATCAACCCCGTCGTTTACGACCAGATGGTCGAAGCCGCGGAGTCGCTTGGTATTCCTTACCAGATCGGCGCGGAGTCGCGGCCGACCGGCACCGACGCACGGGCCATCCAGATGGCTCACTCGGGCGTCGCCTGCGGCCTGCTCTCCATTCCCCTTCGCTACATGCACACCCCGGGCGAAGTCGTCGACCTCGCCGTCGTCGAGCAGTCCGTCCAGCTCCTCGTCGAGTTCGCCTGCCGCGTGAAGAAGAAGCAGAGTTATAGTTGGTAATGGGGGATGGGGGTTAGGGGATAGGTCATGGGGGATGGGGGAGAAACCTCCAAGGTGCCTTGCAATTGGTCTTTTCTAAGGCTGATTGCAGTCTCCTATCCCCCTTAGCCGTTCCCCTTCCCCCTATCCCCAATCCCCTTCTGAGCCATGCCCACCCCCGCCATCGTCTGGCTTCGCTTAGACCTTCGACTCGCTGACAACCCGTCCCTACAGGCGGCGGTGAAGCATGGCGGCGCGGTAATTCCAGTCTTTATCCATGACCCCGAGGCCGAGGGCTCTTGGCAACCGGGTGGGGCTTCCAATTGGTGGCTGCACTACGCTCTGGAAGATCTCGCCGCGCAGTTCGAAAAAGTCGGCAGTCCACTCGTCATCCGCAGCGGGCACAGCCTCACGGAACTCAAGAAACTCGTCGCCGAAACCGGTGCTGGCCTCGTGACTTGGAACCGCCGTCACGAACCGTTGATCATCGAACGTGACACGCAGGTGAAGGCCTCGCTCCGTAACGCGGGCCTGCAGGCCGAGTCGTTTAACGGCAGCCTCCTCCATGAGCCGCACCTCGTGAAGACCCTAGCGGGTAATCCCTTCCAGGTCTTCACGCCTTTCTGGAAGAACTGCCTCGCCAACCTGAAATTCGGCGAGCCCCTCAAGGCGCCGAAGAAACTCGCGCCATTCGAAAAGCCTTTAAAGTCCGTCACGATTGC
>CAIYAN010000285.1 GCA_903924185.1 uncultured Opitutia bacterium
AGGGTGAGGGGTGGCGGCTTGACCTCAGCCACGGGCTTGAGCGCGTTCGCAGGCGTCGAGGGTGTTCTTCATTAGCATAGCCACGGTCATCGGGCCAACCCCGCCTGGGACGGGTGTGATCGCCGCACAGAGTGGGGACACCGTGTCGAAGTCGACGTCACCGACGATGCGGTAACCAGTCTTTTTCGTGGCGTCGGGCACGCGGTTGATGCCGACGTCGATGACGACCGCGCCTGGTTTAACCATATCGGCGGTGATGAAGCGGGGCTTGCCGATGGCGGCGACGATGATGTCGGCTTGGCGGACAATGGCCGCGAGGTCCTTAGTGCGGGAGTGGGCGATCGTGACCGTACAGTCGCAACCCTTGGCGAGGAGTAAGAATGCCGCAGGCTTGCCGACGATGAGCGACCGCCCGACGACGACCGCGTGCTTCCCGGCGGTTTCCACGCCCGAGCGACGGAGGAGTTCGATGACACCCGCCGGGGTGCAGGCGGCGAAGGCACCAGGGAGTTCTTGCACGAGTCGACCGATACTCTGGGTGCCGAAGCCATCGACGTCTTTGTCGGGGGACACCCGGTTGAAGACTTCGGACTCGGGTAAGTGCTTGGGGAGGGGAGCCTGGATAAGGATACCGTGGACCGAGGGGTCGGCATTCAGCTGATCCAGGTGGGCAAAGAGCTCCTCCTTGGTGACCGTCTCTGGGAAGAGCTGTAGGCTGGCGCGCATGCCAACCTCGGCTGCGGTCTTTTGCTTCTTCGTGACGTAGGACACGGAAGCGGGGTCGTCACCCACGCGCACAAAGGCAACGTGTGGGACGAGCGGGGCGAGTTTGTCCACGCGGGCCTTGACTTCGGCGAGGACTTGCTGGGCGGTGGCGTTGCCGTCGATGAGGCGCATGGCACCTATTTGGGGGGAGTCGGCGGGGAGGGCGAGAAAAGTTATCGTTTCGCCCCTGCATTGATTGTCTCGCCCTCTGCCCCCCGAAGGGTCTAGTCGTCTGGGCGTGTCTGAAGGCCCCATGCGCATCCATAAGTTCCTCGCCCAGGCGGGGCTCTGCTCCCGTCGGGATGCGGAGCGTCTCGTCGCGGACGGCCAAGTACTGATCAACGGAAAGGTCGCCGCCACTGGGCAACCCGTGGATCCGGCGGTTGACGTCGTGCGTTGCCAAGGCCGTGAGATTAAGCCGCTCGGCCGTACGGTCGTGCTAATGATGAACAAGCCGAAGGGCTTCCTTTGCACTAACGATGATTCGCACGGGGGCCATACCGTCTTCGAGATGGTGCCACCCGAATACGCCCCGCTCCGCCTCTTCTGTGTGGGTCGTCTCGACAAAGATTCCGAAGGCCTGCTGCTCCTAACCAACGATGGTGCCTTGGCTAATAAGGTCATGCATCCATCCGGCGGAGTCGTGAAACGCTACGAGGTGCACCTGAATCGCGACTACGACCCGAAGTTGACGCCCCGGCTGCTAAAGGGTGCCGTGGAAGAAGGGGAGCGGCTAAAGTTTAAAAAGGTGATTCGTATTCCAGATGCCCCTACTCAACTGGAGGTGCATTTGGATCAAGGCCGCAAACGGGAAATCCGCCGTCTGTTTGAAATCTTTGGTTTCCATGTGAAGGTTCTCCGTCGCTTCCAGATTGGTAGTTTGGTCCTGCGCCGGATGCCGTCCGGTGATTGTCGCCCGCTTTCCCGCAAGGAAATCGATATGATTTTCGAGAATTAGGCGGTCCAACCCGCTTGCCTTCTCTCGGGGAATGTCTTGTTTAGAGGCGTGCCTGCTACCCCCATGCAATACCTGTCACTATTCATAGTTTGCTGCGCGACCACCGTTTGGGCTGCACCGAATGGTGGGATGACATTGGTCTGGACCGAGAACTTCGATGGTCCCGCAATCGATGAGACCAAATGGAACGTCCACAACCGCAATACAGGTTCCGTGAGTATTAAAGAGGGTAAACTCTACTTGGCCATGCTGCCCGGTAAGGAGTCGACCTACTGGCAGAGCACCGGTATCAGCA
>CAIYAN010000286.1 GCA_903924185.1 uncultured Opitutia bacterium
CACGTAAAAGGGCTAGTTCACAATGTTTTTAGGACTCGCCCACCAAAATCTGCCACGCATCCTGCCTTCACCCCACTCCCCATGATGCTCCGTACTTGTTTCGCCGGCCTCTGCACCTTGTTGCTTTCCTTCGTCTCCCTCACCGCCGCTGAAGAGCCGATCAAGGTCGCCTGCATCGGCGATAGTATCACGCAAGGCGTCGGCGCCGACCGCGGTAAGAGCTACCCCGACCAGCTACAGGCCCTGCTCGGCGAGAAGTATAAAGTCGGTAACTTTGGCGTCAGTGCCCGGACACTCCTGCAGAAGGGCGACAACCCTTACCGGAAGGAGAAGAAGTACCAGGAAGCGCTGAAGATGCTGCCGAACATCGTTATCATCATGCTCGGGACCAATGACACCAAACCGCAGAACTGGAAGCATGAGGCCGAGTTCGTCGGTGACTATCGCGACCTCATCAAGTCCTTCCAGGAGCTCCCCTCGAAGCCGAAGGTCTACGTCTGCCGTCCTTGTCCAGTGCCCGGTAAGGGTAACTTCGGGATTAACGAAGAGA
The DNA here is from genome assembly GCA_903924185.1 of uncultured Opitutia bacterium. Classification (GTDB taxonomy): domain Bacteria; phylum Verrucomicrobiota; class Verrucomicrobiia; order Opitutales; family UBA953; genus UBA953. The sequence goes on from CAIYAN010000286.1 coordinate 551, forward strand.
ACGTCCTGAAGATCATCGAACGCCTCGGGCCGCTGATTAAAGAACTCGATTGTGGGATGATTGATATGCATGCGGCGCTCCTGGAGAAGTCGGCGATGCTGCCGGATCGCGTGCACCCGAATACCGCGGGGGCGGGCGAGATGGCCAAGGCCGCGGCCAAGGCTATCGCGTCCAAGTAAGCCTTAGGCTTTCTTCGGTCCGACCTTCGCGAGTACCTCGCGGGCGGCGGCACTCAGGGCGCGCCAGCGTTCCCACGGGTGGCCGGAGCCATGGGCGATGAGTCGGAGCGTGCTACGCCATTCGAGGATGGCGCGTTCGAGGTCGCCGGTGCCAGGTCCCCGTCCTTCGGCGTCAGGCGGCGGGAGTTTGCCATGCAGGACAAAGCCTCGGAGTACCTCGGCGCAGCCTTCCCCGAAACTCTCGGGCAGGCCGTCGCGTAAGTAGCCATCGGCCGTGAGGGATTTAAAGGTCAAGCGGCAGCATGCCCCGAGTCGGCTGCTACTGCGCCCGCCCGCGGCGACCCGTTCACCGGCACGGAGCTCGGCCAAGTCCCAGGCGAGGTCGTGGACGTCATAACTTTCATCCTCGAGCGCGGCCGCGACGGCGAGGCCTTCGCCGTGTTGGAAGAGTGCGGCGATTTCCCCGCGGCGGGTGGGGCGAGCGTCCGCGTCAATCAGGCCTAGCTTCAGCCAGAGTCGTCCTGCGCGGGCGGCGGAGATGTGGCCGCCGCCGAGGACCGTGCCAAGATGGATATCTTCCTTCGCTACCTTGCGTCGCGGGGGATTAATCAGCGGTTGTTCGTCAGCGTCAGGAATCACCCGCACATTAGCCTTCGAGTAATCCAAGCGAACCTGCACCGCATCACGGAGCACATAGAGTTCGCCGCAGGCTTGGCCCCCTTGGGTGAGTTTGGGGAGAAGCGGCAGGATTTCTTTTTCGAGCGTCTCCAGTTTCCATTGGCGACGTGGCCCGCGGGGGCCTTCGTGTTTGAGGAGTGCTTTGCGCAAC
>CAIYAN010000287.1 GCA_903924185.1 uncultured Opitutia bacterium
AACCTGGTCTTGCTGTCTGGCGAGCAAGCCCCCGCCTTGGCCAAGGTGTTACAGGCCATCTATGCCCCTGGTGGCGTCCGCGCCTTCGACGCAGACTTTGCACGCAAGCTCTTCGAACTTCCGCTGACCTTCCGTGCGGTTGCCGAACACGATCTGCCGGCCGAAAGTACTTCTCACCTCCCCCTTGGTCGTAACCTCGGCGGCTGCCGCATTGGCTTCGACCTCGGTGGCTCCGACCGGAAGTGCGCGGCCGTCATTGATGGTAAGGTGGTCTTCTCCGAGGAAGTGAAATGGGATCCCTATTTCCAGCCGGACCCTACCTACCATCTCGAGGGCATCCGCCACTCCCTGCAGATTGCCGCCGCTCACCTGCCGCGCGTCGATGCGATCGGTGGCTCGGCGGCGGGCGTTTACATCAATAATAAAGTGCGCGTCGCCTCGCTCTTTCGCGGCGTGACTGACCCAGCGCTCTTCGAGGCTAAGGTTAAGGATATGTTCCTGGATCTTGCGAAGGAGTGGAAGGTGCCTTTCGAAGTTCTTAACGACGGGGACGTTACGGCGCTCGCTGCTTCGATGTCGCTGAACCGCAACGCCGTTCTGGGCATTGCCATGGGCACCAGCGTTGCCGCCGGCTTTGTCGACCCCAACGGCAACCTCACTAACTGGCTCAGCGAGCTTGCTTTCGTGCCGGTCGATTATCGTTTTCAGGGGCCGGCCGACGAATGGTCCGGCGATCTTGGTTGTGGCGTGCAATACTTCAGCCAGCAGGGCGTGGGGCGATTACTCCCCCTCGCTGGTATCCATCTGCCTGGGTCCATGCGCCTCCCTGAGCAACTGGAAGAACTCCAGAAACTCATGCTGGCCGGGGATGCGCGTGCCCTAAAGGTCTACGAGGCCATCGGGGTTGCGTTCGGCTACGCCATCGCGCACTTCGCCAGCTTCTACGACATTCAGTGCCTCCTGATTATGGGGCGCGTGACTTCTGGTCAGGGTGGAGACGTCATAATTGACCGAGCTCGGTCAGTACTGGCTGATGAATTCCCCGAACTTCGCATCGACCTCGTCGTGCCTTCCGAGAAGGATAAGCGCCACGGGCAAGCCGTCGCTGCCGCCTCCCTGCCCCCTCTCTGACATGAAGCTCAACCCTAAGGCTAACTTGCTCATCCCTGACCAGCAGACTGGTCCGGTGGCCTTCAGCCGTACGACCCATCTCGGGATTGGCGCGCACCAGGACGACCTCGAGTTCATGGCCTATGAAGGTATCCTTGCTTGCTACGACCGCACGGACCAGTGGTTCGGGGGCGTCATCATGACGGACGGGCGCAGTAGTTCGCGGAAGGGACCTTATGCCGATTGGACGGATGACCAAATGGCCGCCGAGCGCATCAAGGAACAACACCAAGCGGCCATTATCGGTCAGTATTCGTTTATCGCCCAACTCGGCTACCTATCTAAGGAAGTTCGACCCGCCAATGAACCTTCCGTCGTCGCCGACTTGCTCGCCATCTTAATGGTCGCCCAACCCGAGGTCGTTTACCTCCACAATCCAGCGGATAAGCACGACACGCATGTGGCCTGCCTGCTGCGTTGTATTGAAGCCCTGCGGGCAATGCCGGCTGAATTGCGCCCCAAGAAGGTTCTTGGTTGTGAGGTCTGGCGGGGACTTGATTGGATGCTCGACGCCGAAAAAGTGCCGATGGCCGTCTCTGCCCGCCCCGAACTGGCCAATGCCCTCAACGAGGTCTTTGCCACGCAGATTGTCGGCGGTAAGCGCTACGA
>CAIYAN010000288.1 GCA_903924185.1 uncultured Opitutia bacterium
CGGTTGTATCCACCTTCGCGTCGTAGGGAGACTGGAACGGACGGACGGTGGCGGGGGTCTTTTCGCGTTCGGCGATTTCCTTGGCGATGGCCACCTTGGCACGTTCCTGCGAGGCGTTGAGCATGACTTCGAATTCTGTACGCAGGCTAGTGAGCTCGCCATCAGGGGCGGAGCCGCAAGTGGTCAGGCGAGAAGCGTAGAGTTCGGCGACGCTCGAGTGGTTGGAAATCGTGCGGTAGAGGACGGGCTGAGTGAACGCCGGCTCGTCCGTTTCGTTGTGGCCGTAGCGACGGTAGCAGACAATGTCGACGACAGCATCCGCGGCAAACTGCTGACGATACTCGAGAGCGATTTCAGTCGCGAGAACGACGGCATCTGGGTCATCGCCGTTGACATGCAAAATGGGGGCTTCGGCGAATTTTGCGATTTCCGTGCAATGACGACCGCTACGGGCTTCCTCGGGGCCAGTGGTAAAACCTACTTGGTTATTCGTCACAATGTGCACGGTCCCACCGACGGCGTACCCTTTGACGTTCGCGAAATTAAAGGTCTCCATCACGACACCTTGGCCAGCGAAGGCTGCGTCGCCGTGGATGAGGACAGGCAGGGCCGAGGAGCGCTTGCCGTCGCCTTGCAAATCAACACGGGCACGGGTTCGGCCCAACACCACCGGGTTGACTGCTTCGAGGTGACTCGGGTTATAGGCCAACGTAATGGCGACCTTCTTCCCGTCGATCGTTCGTTCGCCCTCGTAGCCGAGGTGATACTTCACGTCGCCGTCACCAGTCGAGGTGTCAGGGATATGATGCTCGGAGAAGCCTTCGAAGAGGTATTCAGACTTCTTCCCGCAGGTATTGACGAGGACGTTGAGGCGGCCGCGGTGGGCCATGCCGATGACGATGTCGCTGATACCGAGGCCGGGCGAACGGCTGATTAGGCGCTCCAGCGCGACGAGCAAGGTTTCGCCTCCTTCGACTGAGAAACGCTTAGCACCGACAAAAGTCTTATGCAGAAAACGCTCAAACTGCTCAGCCTGGACAATGACGCGAAGGAAACTGCGACGGGTGGCGTCGTCATAGGCCGGACGGAGACCACAAGTTTCGATACGTTCCTGAAGCCAGCGACGACGGGTGCCGTCTTGGATGTGAGTGTATTCCACGCCAATCGGCCCGCAATAGGTGTCCTTCAGCTTCGCGAGAATCTCCGACAGCGGCAGCATCTGGCCACCGAGGAAATCTGCCGTATAAAAAGCTTGGGTTGGGGGCAGGGTATCGAGCCCCAAAGCTTTGTCCGTCAGTTCGAAATAAGCGGCAGGGCTAGCCAACGGATTGGTCTTGGCCTGTAAATGGGCCAATGTGCGATAGGCATGAATTGCGGCGAAAACCTTAGCCTGGCCGGCAGCATCCACGGCGGAACCAGCCACTGCGGGCGTGCCTTTCGCAGGCTTGGGCGGAAGCGAAAGCCCGAGCTCAAAGCCTTCGAAGAAGGCGCGCCAATCCGGCTCGACCGATTGCGGGTCTTGTTTCCAACGCTCGTGGTACTCAGCGACCAAGTCGGCGTTCCAGCGTGATCCAACACTCAGATGTTTCATTTAAGTTACAGATAAAGGTAGGGTTTCAGTAAACCCTTTGGACATATTGAAACAAGCCCAGACCCCGCCTAAAATACAGGTCTTTGGTCGTTGCATCGTCTTATATGGCGAGGTTTAATCACAAAAACGTCGATGTCTACCCCAAGACCGGCAAACCGCTCCTATTCCACGGAAGCCCTCGAACACTGGTTCGGGAACCTTCCGGAGGACTGGGAAGCTGTGTTTAAATCGGATGACCTCGAAGAGGGCCGCCGACTTTACACCGAGGGATTGGTCCGAACGCTTGAACTTAAACCGACATCGGCCGAGGGCGTGACTAAGACCGAAACCCAAACCGTGCGGGCGGTCATTGAACTCCGTGACGGCGCAATCGAGTGGCGGACGTCTTTGCCAGAAGAAGAAAATGGTGCGCCATTCGCGGTCGCTACGATGTATGAGGTTGAGGAACTTCTCGCCGACGAAATCAAAGCCGTCGACGACACCGCCCCCGCTGCCGAAATCGCACCCATCGCTAAACCTGAACCCAAGGATAACGGCGGACGGACGGCCCTCAAGTTACAGGTATCGTTTGACCTGACTTCCGAAGGCCTCACGGCTTCGGCTGCCTGGACCGGCCGAGGCGGCCATTCGTGGAACTGCTTCGGGCCTGGCTCCATCCCCGGCGATGAGTTATCCGATGAACAGCGCCAAACGCTGTTTCGCTTTAGTACAGTCGCCCATCGCGCTGGCTATGCCTACAGCAAAACAGCGGGGACCTGGGCGATGGATAACATCGGCCGTATTGAGCGCTTTGTCCGCGAAGACCTCAACGAGTGGCGGAAACGCTTTAAGCTGCAGGGGGAAGAAGGTCTAAATATCTTCCGCAACGAGCAGCTCCAGGTTGCCGTGGACGCCGAAGCTGAATCTGGGGCCGACGGGAAGTCCTTTCGCCTGAATTGGCGGCTCAAGGCAGGCAGCCACCAACTCCAGAGCCACGAACAGAAACTACTGCTTAAGGCGGGCGGGCGTCCGGTCATTTTACCTGGTAAGGGCGTGGTAGCCTATAACGCAGCGGTCGCGGATTTCTCCGAAGACTGGAAGGCCAAGGACGGGGAGGTGCCGCGTTACCTACTGTTGTCCTTGTTTGACCATGCTGCGGTGGGCGCCCTGCGGCTCAATGCGGATCTCCGTGCGTGGAAAGACCAACTACTGCAGGAGCCGATTCCGCCTGAAAACCTGCCGCACTACCTGCGGCCTTACCAAGCCAAGGGCGTCACCTGGCTCGGCCGGCTCTGTGACCTTGGTTCCCACCCGTTGCTGGCCGACGAGATGGGTCTCGGTAAGACCGTGCAAGTATTAGCGCTCTTGGCGTCGCGCCCTGCGGGCGAACGTTCCCTCATCGTCTGCCCAGCAAGCGTGATTCCGGTCTGGCTTGGTGAAATCAAACGCTTCCACCCGGAACTATCCGCGTCGGTGCTGACCGCGGAAGACGACTTCGCCAAACACCCCGAGGAGAAACTTTGGATCTCGAGCTACACGCAGCTCCGCCGCCATGCCAACCTACTCGAGAAGACCAAGTTTGGTTACGCTATTCTAGACGAGGCGCAGGCCATCAAGAACCCCGAGTCGAAGACCACCCAGACTTGTTTGTCCGTGCAGGCTGAGCACCGCATCGCCATCACGGGTACGCCTTTAGAGAACCGCCCCACCGATCTCTGGACGATTTTCCGGTTCCTCATGCCTGGCTTGCTCGGCAAGCGTGCAAACTTTGAACGTATCATGCTGCGCGACCCCTCCGCCGGCCTTGTAAAAATACGCCGGCAGGTTTCCCCGTTCATTCTCCGCCGCCTCAAGCGTCACGTCGCCGCGGACATCCCACCCAAAGTGGAAATCGTCCTCCCTTGTCCGCTCACGCACGAGCAACGGGCGCTCTACCAACATCTCACTCAAGGCAGCGGCCTCTCGGGCGAACTCGCCAGCCTGTTATCTCGGGACGCAACCTCGGTCTTAACCTTGCTCATGCGGTTGCGGCAGGTCTGTTGCGACCCGGGCCTCTTGCCGGATAACTCTGACTGTCCGAGCGCCCACTCTGGCAAAGTGACGCTCTTGGTCACGAAGCTCGCGGAAGTGGCCGCTAACGGCTCGAAGGCGGTCGTGTTCTCCCAGTTCGTTTCGCTGATCGAACGCGTCAAGAAAGCCTTGGCCCGCGACCTACCGAATCTGCCTATCTTCGAACTGACGGGTGAGACCAAGGATCGCTCTGCGCCTGTTGAACGTTTTAAGGACACCAAGGGCCCAGCCTTGTTCTTGGCGTCGCTGAAGGCAGGTGGGACTGGGATCACGCTCAATACGGCGGAGTACGTTTTCCTCCTCGACCCTTGGTGGAATCCGGCCGTGGAGGCCCAGGCCGTCGACCGCGTCCACCGCATCGGGCAAAAGAATTCTGTCTTCATCTATCGCATGATTGCCCCAGGCACGGTCGAGGAACGTATCGAAGAACTCAAGCAGGAGAAGCGGGAGCTCTTCTCGGCGGTGGTGGGGGATATCCCAGACATGACGGACTGGACGCGTCACTTCTCATCCTTGGACGCACTCATCCGCCTGAGTGATTCGCCCGCGGCCGAAGCCTCGGCGGAAGTTGCCCCCGAACGCGAACAGGAATCGTGAGTTACTTCGCGATGAGGTCGTAGGCCTCGGCGCCAGTCACCGTCACTTCCGCGAACTCGCCCACCGGGAGCTTCTTTGGCACCTTCACCGTCCCGTCAATATCCATGGCGTCGCCTTCGCTGCGGCCAATGCCTGGGCTCTCAACGAGGACGCGTAGTTTGCGTCCGATGAAACGCTCACCGCGTTCCTGCGAAAGGCGCTGGAGGAGGGTCATCGCTCGATCATAACGATCAGCCTTCACTTCGTCGGAGAGGTGGCCCTCCATCTTGGCGGCCTTAGTGCCTTCTTCCTTGGAATACTTAAAGACGCCAACGCGGTCAAAGCGGGTGGC
>CAIYAN010000289.1 GCA_903924185.1 uncultured Opitutia bacterium
CGCTGGGCATCCGTCAGCTTCTTAGGTACGTCGATGTCGACGCGCACTAAGAGGTCGCCGCAAGTGCCGCCACGGAGCTTAGGCATCCCCTCTCCCTTGAGGCGGAAGGTGGTGCCGCCTTGGGTGCCCGCGGGGATCTTTAAGATAGTCTTACCCTTCAGTTTCGGAACCTCGATGGGGCCACCAAGGGCCGCGATCGAAAACTTCACGGGAACCGCGCAGGCGAGGTCATCACCATCGCGCTCGAAGAGCTCGTGGTCCTGGATGGTAATCTCGACATAGAGGTCGCCCGCGGCGCCGTTGCGACGGCCCGCGGAACCATTATTGCTCGAGCGTAAGCGGGTGCCCGTATCGACGCCCGGTGGAATGCGGAGATCAACCGTATGGTCGCCGACCACGCGGCCTTCGCCAGCGCAGCCGCGGCAGGGCTTTTCAATCCGTTCGCCTTGGCCGCCGCAAGAAGGGCAAACCTGGCGCATCTGGAAGAAACCATTAGAGCGGACCACGTGTCCCTGCCCACCACAAGTCGGGCAGCGGCTCTTCTTGGAGCCCGGCTCGGCGCCACTGCCAGTACATTTCTCGCAGGACTTGTGCTTCCGGTAAGTCACCTTACGGCTGACCCCAGTGGCCGCTTCTTCGAGCGTCAAGGTGATCTCATGGCGCAAGTCTTCGCCCGACGTTTCCTGGGATTGGCCACCGCCGCCGCCAAACATATCGCCGCCACCGCCGCCGCCGAACATCTGGTTAAAGATGTCCATCGGGTCAGCGCCGCGTTGGGCTCGCTGGCCACCACCCCCGCCGCCGGCGCCCGCGCCGCCCTGTTCGAAGGCCGCCGAGCCCTGTTGGTCGTAAAGCCTCCGTTTCGGTTCGTCGGATAGCACCTCATAGACGCGGGAGACTTGTTTGAATTTTTCCTCAGCGGCCTTATCGCCGGGGTTCCGGTCCGGGTGAAACTCCATCGCCTTCTTGCGATAGGCTTTCTTAATTTCGTCCGCCGTCGCGCCCTTGGCAACGCCGAGCAAGGCGTAATAATCTTCTTTCATCGCCGGAGGAATTACTTGTTCGCGGGGCCGGTGGAGACGAAGACAGCGGCGGGGCGGAGGACGCGTTCATGCAACGACCAACCCGGACGGGCCACGCGCGTCACGGAACCCTCAGGCACGGTGTCGCTCGCCTCTTGCGAAACCGCCTCATGGTGAGACGGATTGAAGGGCTGGCCGAGCGGATTGAGTTCGGCGAGCCCCTGCTGGGCCAAGGTATTCCGTAGTTGGTTGACCGCCATGCGGAAGCCTTCCGCGACGGCGCGGCCTTCGGCTTGGCCCTGGGCGGAGGCGAGCCCGAGGGCGAGCGCATCGAGGCTGGGTAAGAGCTCTTCGAGCAGGCCAGCGGAGGCGAACTTACGCAGCTCCTCGCGGTCGCGTTGATGGCGGCGTTGCTGATTCTGTTGGTCGGCTTGGCTACGGAGAACCGTATCGCGGAGGCGGGCCACTTCGCCTTCCAGTTCGGCGAGGCGGGTCGTGGTGTCGGGCGGCACGGGCTCAGGGGCAGGGGTGTCGGTCATAGAATTATTTTTCGTTCAAGAGTTTTTCGGTGATGGACGTGCGGATTTTATCCTTCGTCAGGTCAAACAACAGGCCGGCGGTGGCCGTAGGCGTCTGAGCGACCACCTGCTTGCCGAGGGGGCCCGTGAGGGTCTGCTCGAGGTTGAGGTCCGTGATATTCTGGGCCTCGAAGACTAGGTCGAACTGGCGGTCGATAACGACGCGCCGTTGCGGCGTGCCGTCGGCGGCGATGACCGTGATATGACCAATGCGGAGGCGGAGTTTCTCGATTAAGAACGGGGTGCGCGGCGGCTCGACGACCGGTTGGCCGGCGGGCGGAGGCGGAGTGTCCGCGGATTTAAGCCCGCGAAAAATATCCTGAGCATTGTTGTCTTTTAGGTAGTCCTCTTTGCCGACCAGCGTGAGCTCATCGATATCGAGCTCGAGTAAGTGCACGATGCGGCGGCCGTCGCCGATGAACGTGGCAGGATCGAGGTCGAGCTGCAGCCGCTTACCCTTAAGGAAGCGAGCGTCGGTCCATCGGCTAGGATTAGTGACCGTAAAGTCGGTAAAGTTAACCCGGCCGACGAATAAATTGGTGTCGTTATTTTCGACGGCCAGGTGAGCGCCCGACTTGGATGACAACGTTGAATCAAGGAGCCTGGGGGCAAAGCGGCCCACCGACCAGACCGACAAGGCGGCTGCCAAGATAATGAAAAGGATGACCCCGCCCAAGAGACTGAGGACCCGGCGGGAAACATTCCCAGGGCGGGCGGTGGAACGGGCACTAGGCATGGGTAGAATACGGAAAATCAGCAATAGGTGTGCCATCTTGAAGGGTCAACGGCAGAGCCGAAAAACCCCGTTTTAACCTGTTTTGGAGGGGTGGCGTAAAAACAAAAGACCCGCCAGCGTGGGCGGGCGGGTCCTTCTGTCACGGGGCTGTCTCGCCCCGGCTAATTACTGGGCAGCGGCTGCAAGGACGCCACAAGCCACTTCATCACCAGCAGCGAGTTTAGGCGCCTTTTCCTGATTAGGGATGATGTTGGCGATGATCTCGTTCTTGTCGCTGACCTTCACGACTTCCACGAGGAGAGCCTTGCCGTCTTTAACCAGCTGGAGGCGGGCCTTGACGTCTGGCTTGTCGGAGCGGAGGAGGGAAATGAGGCCGGAACCTTCGCGAACTTCGAGCACGCGAGCCTTATTGGCATCCTTGGGGGCCTCGAGGGCAGCAGCCACGGCAGCCTTAGGGGCTTCCGCGGGGGCATCTTTGTCCCAGGAGAACTTAACGCCAGGAGCAGCGGCCTCGACAGGCTTACCGTTGACATCGCTCACGCCGGAAGTGGCTTGCGTAGAAGTTGACCAAGGGCTCTTGGAGCCTTCACAGGCAACGAGCAGGACGGAAGCGGAGAGGATAAGCAGAGAGCGCTGCATGACAGTAGGGGGAGTTCGCGAAGGGTCATTTCGGGGACCAAACGAGTCAACCCCTTAATGCTTGCGGAGGGGCAGTCCGTGGGCTTCCTCAAAGGCCTAATGAGTCAGGAAGCCCTAAAATTGATGATTGGGATGCCCAAAGGGAGCCTTGAGGAGGCCACCCTCCAGCTTTTCGCCCGTGCCGGCTTCCCGGTGGCCAAGAGCAGCCGGTCTTACCGCCCCTCTTTTGACGACCCCACCCTCGACGGTCGCTTCATCCGCGCCCAGGAGGTCGCCCGCTATGTTGAACATGGCTTCTTTGACTGCGGCCTGACCGGCCAGGACTGGGTCCAAGAAAACGCCGCCGATGTCGTTCAGGTGTGCGAGCTCATCTATAGCCGCGCTTCCGCCCAAAAGTCGCGCTGGGTTCTTTGTGTGCCGGAAGCCTCGCCTGTCCAGACCGCCAAGGACCTCGCGGGGAAGCGCGTCGCCACCGAACTCGTCGAGACGACCCGCCGCTGGTTCAAGGCGCAAGGCATCGAGTGTGAGGTCGAATTCTCCTGGGGCGCCACCGAAGTGAAGGTCCCGGAGCTCGCGGATGCGATTGTCGACATCACCGAGACGGGCTCCTCGATCAAGGCCAACAAGCTACGCATCGTCGCCCAACTCATGGAAACGACGACGGTCCTCATCGCCAATAAAGCGGCCTGGGCCAACCCCGCCAAGCGCGCGAAGATCGAGCAGATTGTGCTGATGCTGCAAGGCGCCCTCGCGGCGCAGCACATGGTCGGCCTCAAGTTTAACCTCCCGAAGGCGAAGCTCGCGCAAGTCGCCGCCGCCCTGCCCGCTTTGCGTAACCCGACGATCTCGCCGCTCAGCAACCCTGAATGGGTTGCCGTCGAAACGATCATCGATACCCGCCAAGCGCGTGAGTTCATCCCGACCCTCAAGGCTGCCGGGGCCGAAGGCATCGTGGAGTATCCGATTAACAAACTCGTCTACTAAAGTGCCATGGCTGACTCCGTCCGCGTCGGTCTGATTCAACTCACCGCCGAAGACACGCCGGCGGCGAATGTCCGGAAGACCATCCCGCGCATCGAAGAAGCCGCGGCCAAGGGGGCGAAGGTTATCGGCCTGCAGGAGATGTTCACGACGAAGTATTTCTGTATTACCCAGGACCCGCGGAACTTCGACCTCGCCGAACCCATTGAGACGGGCCCGTCGGTGACTGAGCTCGCAAAGGTCGCGCAGCGCCTCGGGGTGGTCATCGTCGCCCCGCTGTTCGAAGCGCGCGGCAGCGAGGTCTACCATAATACGGCGGCCGTCATCGACGCCGACGGCACGGTGCTCGGCAAGTATCGGAAGATGCACATTCCGCAGGATCCGGGCTTCGAGGAAAAGTTTTACTTCACGCCGGGCGACCTCGGCTTCCGCAGTTGGAAGACGGCCCACGGTAACATCGGCGTCCTCATCTGCTGGGACCAATGGTATCCCGAAGCCGCTCGCCTCACGGCGCTCGCCGGCGCCGACATCCTCTTCTACCCAACCGCGATCGGCTGGCTCCCCGAAGAAAAAGCCGCCTTCGGTCGTGCCCAGCATAATGC
>CAIYAN010000290.1 GCA_903924185.1 uncultured Opitutia bacterium
CCCATCGACAATACCGCCGCCAACACTGTGTTGCCCACGGCGGCACAGAACGTGCGGTGGATGTTCCGTTCAGGAACCTTGGAAGCAGCCATCGCTCGGGCCGACAAAACCCTCGGCGCGGAGAGCCTCGCCAAAATGCCCGCCGGGGGGAAGATGATCGATCCTGCGGTCTCGCATAACTGGCTCTACCAAGGCGTCGCTGGCGGACGTACTGGAATGCCGCCCGGGCTTTACTTCCGGAACGTCGAAGTCCTGGATCCGGATAACGTCAACCGGACTCATAATGGCTTCGGGGCCAATGGCTGCCTCTTCCAAGGCGATCTCCTGCAGGCCCTCGGGCCCATCCTCGCCACCCGTTCTGACACCTTCCGCATCCGCGCCTACGGAGAGGCCGTCGACGAAGCCGGCACGGCCCAAGGCTCCGTCGTGGAAATGGTTGTACAACGCACCCCGGACTATCTCGACCCCGTCAACGCCGCACACGATCGCTTGAAGGATTCCGCCCGCTCGCCCATTAATGTACTGCTGGGTCGCCGCTTTATCATCCTATCCTCTAAATGGCTTTCGCCTGAAGAAATCTAAATCATGGAACCCCTCCACCTCCGTACCATCTGCAAAAGTTATCCGTCCCAGCCGCAAGCGGTCCAGGTACTGAATGGCATCACCCTCACGATCGAACCAGGTGAACTCTTCTTCCTGCTCGGTCCCTCCGGCTGCGGAAAGACTACCTTGCTGCGCTGCTTGGCCGGCTTAGACTTCCCCACCAGCGGCGCGATCTTCTTCGGTGAACGCGACGTCACGCACCTCGCGCCGCACCTCCGCGAGACTGCGATGGTCTTCCAGAACTATGCCCTCTGGCCGCACCTCACCGTGGCGGAGAATATCGCCTTCGGCTTGGTCGAGCGGAAGATTCCGACCGCGGAACGGAACCAGCGAGTCGAACAAGCCTTACGGAGTGTACGACTAGAGGGTTTGGGAAATCGCGCCATCGATCAGCTCTCTGGCGGGCAACAGCAGCGCGTCGCCTTGGCGCGGGCCTTGGTCGTCCGCCCGCGTTGCCTCCTGCTAGACGAGCCCCTCTCCAACCTCGATGCGCAGCTCCGCATCGAGATGCGCCGCGAGATCCGACGTATCGTCAAAGAAAATGGCCTTACCGCGGTCTACGTGACGCACGACCAAGAAGAGGCCTTGGCGATGGCGGACCGGATGGCGATTCTGGAGAAGGGCGTGGTCGCCCAGGTCGGCACCCCCGAGGAAATCTATCGACGCCCAGCGAGCACCTCAGTTGCCCGTTTCATCGGCGAGACTAATCTCATTCCGTCTGAACTCCTTGAGGCGAGAGCCGAGCACATCCAGGTCAACACACCGGCGGGTATCTTCACAGGACAAGGCGTAGGCGCTCCGCTAACTGCAGGTCCGGGCACACCTGTCATCCTGTCCGTGCGTCCCGAAGCTTGGCAGCCCGCCGTGGAAGGCGCCCCTAATTCGGTGACTGGTCAAGTCGTCGAACGAGTCTACCTGGGGGCCCGCGCCCAACTCACTTTGGCGAGCCCACTGGGGCCGCTCAGCGTCATCATCCTGAATCCGCCCACCAGGTTGACGACGGGGCAAACCTTGACCGTCGCGGCGGCGGTCCAAGATATCGTGGTTTTACCCTGCGTATGAAAAACCTGCGCGCATGGTGGCTAACCCTGGGGTGCATCGGGCTACTCATCGCCTTGCCGTTGGCACTCCGCAAGGACTCCACGCAGATGCC
>CAIYAN010000291.1 GCA_903924185.1 uncultured Opitutia bacterium
CTCCGCGATGGCGTCCTTGTCCTGACTGCGCACCTTCTTCTGGTTGCGGTCCAGTTGCTGTTCAGCCGACTGAATGTCAGCGAGGATGAGTTCGGTTTCGATCACACCGATATCGCGGATCGGGTCGACCTTGCCCATGCTGTGCACGATGTCATCGTTATCGAAGCAGCGGACGACGTGAATGATGGCGTCGCACTCACGGATATTGGAAAGGAAGTCGTTGCCCTTGCCTTCGCCCTTAGAGGCACCAGCAACGAGGCCGGCGATATCGACGATGTCGATCGTGGCCGGGATGACGACTTTGGTGCCAGCAATGGCTTGCAGTTTCTGCATGCGTTCGTCGGGGACCAGCACGACGCCGACATTCGGCTCAATCGTGCAGAACGGGTAATTGGCCGCCTCCGCCTTGCGGGAGCGGGTCAATGCGTTGAAAAGGGTGGACTTGCCGACGTTGGGAAGTCCGACGATACCTGCCTGGGTCTTTGCCATGGAAAGTGAAACGTGGGCAGGGTTGCCCCGGAGGTCAAGAGCCGGGAGGGGGCGGCGGCAAGGCTTCGGCCTGCTGGCGTAAGGGACTTGAAGGTAGGACAATCTCCTCGTTGGCTCCGGGCTGTCCGCGCAGCACTTCCGCAAGGGCAGCTTGGCCACGGATGTCCACAATCCTTAAGAGGGCCGTCGGTTTCAGGTCGCGGGATCGGCTGACCACGAGTTCGTCCTTTTTAAGCGAGAGCTCGCTGGCCGTGCGCGATAGGAGCAGTAATTTCGGACCAGCCGCAGTGGGATTTTGTCCCACGAAGCCAAGTCGAGGGTTCCTGCTTGCCCCCGTGGGGCGGGCGAATTCACCGCCTGATTCGACCACCGGCGGAGGGGTGGGCTGATCGACTGCGCAACCTACCAGCAGTAGGCTGGCGGCGATACCAGCGATACGGCTCACAGACGGTTTGGATCGTGCGGCTCGTTACCTTTGAGTCGGAACGCTTCGAGCGTAGCACTCGGCAGGGAGGGCTCGGCAGACTTTTCCGCCGCGGTCTCCGCGTCGATGAACTGGTCAAAGCCTGGGCCCGAGGTATCGAGTTCGCCTTCGAACATGCCTTGCAGCTGACGCATCCGCGTCGGGTGACGCATCTTGCGAAGGGCTTTCGCTTCAATCTGCCGGATGCGTTCGCGGGTTACCTTGAAGTGGCGGCCAACTTCCTCGAGCGTGCGTTGTACGCCGTCGAGTAGGCCGAAGCGTAGGATCAGCACTTCCTTCTCGCGTTCAGCGAGGGAGCGGAGGACGAAATCAATCTTCTCGCGCAGGAGGCGGGTAGACGCCGTGTCAGAGGGATTCTCCGCCGACTTGTCTTCGATGAAGTCGCCGAGGGAGGTGTCCTCGCCGTCGCCGACCGGGGATTGCAGCGAGATCGGTTGCTGAGCCATCTTCATGATCTGCTGGACGCGTTCGATGGCCATGTTCATCTCGTTAGCGACTTCTTCAGCGGTCGGTTCATGGCCGAGTTCCTGGGTGAGCTGCTTCTGAACCTGCATCACCTTGTTCAGCGTTTCAATCATGTGGACCGGGATGCGGATCGTCCGAGCCTGGTCGGCAATCGAACGGGTGATGGCCTGGCGGATCCACCAGGTGGCGTAGGTGGAGAACTTATACCCGCGGCGGTACTCGAACTTCTCGACCGCCTTCACGAGGCCCATGTTGCCTTCCTGAATGAGGTCGGTGAAGAGGAGGCCGCGGTTCTGGTACTTCTTCGCAATAGAAATCACGAGGCGGAGGTTGTGCTCGACCATCTCGGTCTTCGCCTTCTGGGCTTCGTCCATATGCTTGCGCACATTGCGGACGAGGTTCAGCAGCTCGGTCGGCAGCAGGCGCCAGCGACGTTCGACTTCCTTGGCCCGGGTCGCCGAAATCTCGGGCTTGCGGGCGAGTTTGGCGCGGACGTTGCCACGCATCACCGGCGCGGGCTCGACGAGGTTGCGGCAGTCTTCGAGGTCGGACTTGAGCTCGGGGAGCTCCAGCCACTCTTCGAAGAGCTTCATTTTAAAGCAGAACTTACGGAGGATGTCCTTACAGCCTTCTTTGCTGGCGAGTTCAAGTTTGCGGTAGGCCTCGCGGGTCTTTGGCCGCTTAACTTCATCGGTTTCTTCGAGGTATTTCTGCCAGCCCTTATCGAGGCGAACCTGGAGCTTAGTGCACTCCTCGGTGGCCTTGGGTAGCATCTTGTAATACGCGTCGCGGGACTCGACCTTCTTGTCGATGACCACCTTGTCAAAGCGCTCTTCCTTGCGGAGAACCTTGAGGGCGAGGTCGAGCTGGTAGGGTAGGGTGAGCCAGCAGGAGAAGAGGAACTCTTGGGCGCGCAGTTCCGCATCTTCGATGCGCTTAGAGATTTCGACTTCCTGTTCGCGGGTGAGCAGGGGCTTGTGGCCCATCTGCTTCAGGTAAACGTTGAACGGGTCGTACGGGGCATCGGCCGGGACCACACGGGCGGCTTCTTCCTCGGACTCGTCGATCTTGCGCAGGAAGGTCTCCACTTCATCTTCGTCGAGCAGCTTGATCTCGAGGTTATCGAGGATGTTCATGATGTTCTCGATCAGCTCCGGGTCGGTGGCGCTGTCGGGGATGACCTCATTGATGTTCTGGACGGTGACGAAACCGTTTTTCTTCGAAAGGACGACGAGTTGTTGGACCTTTTCGTTGACGTCTTTGGTGATGGAAGGGGTCGGGGCCTTGAGGGCCGGGGCAGGCTTCTGCGGGATCACCGTCTTCGCAACTTTCGTGGTCGTGGCCTTGGGCGCTGCCACGGGGGCCTTGGCGGTCGGAGCGACGACCTTTGCGGCCGTAGTGGCTTTGACGGGGGCGGCGGGAAGCTTGGGGCCAGCCTTCGGTGCAACGACGGCCTTGGCTGCAACAACAGCCTTCGGTGTGACGACAGCTTTAGGGGCTACGATAGCTTTAGGGGGTACGACGGCCTTGGCCGGTATCTTTGCGGCCGGCTTCGTCGGCTTAGCGACGATTTTGGGCACGGGCTTCACGGGTGCCTTCGCTTTGGGCGGGGCCGCTTTCACGGGTGCCTTAACGGCTTTGCTGGTGGACTTCTTGGCGTTCTTGTCGGGCATGGATGTTAGGAAAGGGAAGGAGGGGTCGTGTGGGCCTTGCGCAGGGCAATCTTCTGCCCCTGCAAGGTATTGAGCGTGGCAACGTCTTCGCGCGGCGTGGAGGCAATCATCGAATCCAACCGGCGGGTCTGCACTTGCAGCTGACGTTGGTGGAAGGCCTTCAGGATGCTGTTCGCACGGATGAGCAGTTCTTCGTGTTTATCGGTGTCCACCTGGGGGACGGACGACAAACGGGCGGCTTCGTCGCGGAGGTCATCGTCCAGGGCATTAATCGCCTCGCGGACGCCTTGGAAGTGTCCGTGGACGGCTTCATTAAGGAGGGCCATCAGGAGGCTGCCTCCACGGCCGGCTTGCTCGATCCATTCCAGCGGTAACGCTTGGGCGATTGGAAGGAAGAACGATTCATGCCGGAGAAGGAGCAATATCAGGTCTTCCTCGGAAGTTGTCAAGCCCCCCCCCTTGACAGTCGGGACCTCACTGGGTTCGGCCCGGCCCAGTTGGGCGGCGGGGCGTTGGGCGGCGACCGTCGCCAAGTGGCGTTCGTAGGCCATGTGCATCTCGCGGATGCCAATTCCTGCGTGCCGTGCGGCTTCGTTGAGTGCTTCGCGGACAATCTCCTCGGCCCCAGCCTGCTCGACAATTGGAAAGAGGGTTTCCAAGAGAGCGAGGCGTTGCGCGAGCGGCATGTTACTGGCGCCCTCGGGAATGATCGACTGAACGCAGAACTGCATCGCACTCCGGGCGGTCGCCACCAGGGCCGGCCAAGCCTCCGCGGAATGCGTTGAGAAATAGTCATCCGGATCTTTGCCCCCTGGGAGAGAGAGGAAGCGAATATCCAAGCCTTCCCGCAGGCCGATGGGCAGGAGCCGGAGCGCAGCCTTCTGGCCCGCGGCGTCAGCGTCGAGGAAGACAATGAGGCGTTGCGTGAAGCGGCGGAGCTGGGAGAGGTGTTCTTCCGTGACGGCCGTGCCTTGGGCGGCAATCACGCCGGGGATACCCGCGGAGTGGCAGCGGATGGCGTCCAGCTGCCCTTCAACGAGCACGAAGGGCTCTTCGCCTTTCCGAATCGTCCGGGCACGGTCGAGGTTGAAGACGGTGCGCGACTTTTTGAAGAGTTCGGTTTCCGGCGAGTTGACGTACTTGGCCTCGCGGGAAGGGTCATCCTGCGGCGTGATATCAAGGGTCCGGGCGGTGAAGGCGATGACGCGGCCTTGGATGTCGCGGATCGGAATAACCAGCCGGCCACGGAAGCGACAACGCCAGCGGGCGGGGTCGGGTACGCGGTCGGTTCCAAAGAAGAGGCCGGTCTGCGCCAAGGCTTCCTTGCTGTAGCCTTTTTTAAGAAGTCCCGGGATGAGCTTGGAGTCGTCGACGGGGGCGAAGCCGATGCCGAAGTCGTCGGCGACGGTGAGGTCGAAGCGACGCTTCTCCGTCCAGTAGTTCTTAATCCATTCTCCATGGACGGCATCTTCCAGGAAGCAGCGGCGCCAGTAGTCGGTGACGAGCTCGTGAATCTCCAAGAGCTGTCCGCGCATCGAGCGCTCGGAACTGGTCTC
>CAIYAN010000292.1 GCA_903924185.1 uncultured Opitutia bacterium
CCGCAAGGCGACCGAAGCCCTCGTCGACCGCCTGCTCGCCTCCCCTCGCTACGGTGAGCGCTGGGGCCGCCACTGGCTCGACGTCGTCCGCTTCGGCGAGAGCAACGGCTTCGAACGCAACTTCGTCATCGATGACCTCTACCCGTTCCGCGACTACGTCATCCGTTCGCTGAACGATGACAAGCCCTTCGACCAGCTGATCCGCGAGCACCTCGCCGGTGACGTAATCGGAAAGTTCAAACCCGAAGTCGAGATCGGCAGCGCCTTCCTCGTGGCTGGCCCCTATGACGACGTTAGCAACCAGGACCCCGTGGCCAAGCAGGTGATCCGCGCCGCCACGCTCGATGACATGGTGACCGCGACCAGCAGCGCCTTCCTCGGCCTGACGATCAACTGCGCCCGTTGCCACAACCATAAGTTCGACCCCATCCCGACCGAGGATTATTACCGCATCCGCGCATCCTTCGAAGGCGTCGTGCATGGCCGCCGAACGCTCGCCACCAAGGAACAGACCCAGGCTTTCAATACGGCCATGGGCCCCCTGAATAAGGAGCGTGCCCGACTCGTCGCCGAACAGTCGGCGCTCACCGCAGCCATCGAGACCAAAGCCAAGGCCCTCCTGGCCACGCGCCATTACCCACGACCCAAGGCCGACACCTGGCTCACCGAAGAAAAGATCACCCCCACCGAGGCCCGTTTCGTCAAGCTCACCATGTCGGCTACCTCGGCCAACCCGCTGAGCGGCGTCGGCGGTCGTATCTCCGAGTTCGAGATCTGGACGGATGAGACGACGCCTCGTAACGTCGCACTCGCCTCCAATGGCTCCAAGGCCGAAGGCGCCAAGGGGGCCACCGCCGAAGACTTTCCCATGGCCTACAGCGCCGCCCTCACCATCGACGGCGACGAAGGTGCCCATTGGTTCGTCGGTAACCCCGCCGAACTCCTCATCACCCTGCCCCGCGTCGAGAAGGTCGGCCGCCTCGCCTACCGTACGGCCAAAGGACGACTGCTACGCGACAGCACCCAAGGTACAACGCCCTGCGAGTACGAAATGTTCGTCTCGCTCGATGGCAAGGAATGGAAAAAAGTCGCCGACTCCTACGACAGAGAGGCTTGGTCGCCGGCGCATGCTTTCGAACGCGTCCGCAAGGAAGTGACCACACCCGATGAAGCCAAAAGCCTCGGCCTGCTTGGTCGCGACCTCGCCACCGTCGATAAGCAGATCGCCGCCGTACCGAAGATGCCATCGGCCTGGGTCGGCACGCACCAGCGGAAACCCGAACCCACCTTCGTCCACAAAGGCGGCGACCCCACGAAGCCCGCCGGTCAGGTTGTCCCGGCCAGCCTCAGCGTGCTCGATCTCGTCACGAAGCCCTACGCGCTCAAGGCCGACGCTGATGAAGGCGAACGCCGCGTCGCCCTCGCGAATTGGATCACTCAGGACAACCCCATCACCGCCCGAGTGCTCGCGAATCGCCTCTGGCATTACCACTTTGGCACCGGCCTCGTGGATACCCCGAGCGACTTCGGTTTCCTCGGCAGTAAACCCACCCACCCTGAGCTTCTCGATTTCCTCGCCCAGCGACTTGTCGCCAGCGGCTGGAAATTGAAGGCCGTTCACCGCGAGATTGTCCTCTCGC
The DNA here is from genome assembly GCA_903924185.1 of uncultured Opitutia bacterium. Classification (GTDB taxonomy): domain Bacteria; phylum Verrucomicrobiota; class Verrucomicrobiia; order Opitutales; family UBA953; genus UBA953. The sequence continues at coordinate 1,641 of CAIYAN010000292.1, forward strand.
AGACCTACCTGCAATCCGCTGACTTCAATCCGGTCGCCGCACGTGCCGACAAGGATGCCCGCCTGCTCTGGCGCTTCCCACCGCGCCGTCTGGGCGCCGAAGAGATCCGCGACACCCTGCTTGCGACCGCTGGCCAGATGAAGCTCGAGCCCATGGGTGGCCCCAGCTTCCGCCTCTACCGCTATCTGGTGAACAACGTCTCCACGTACATCCCGCTCGATGCGCAGGGCCCTGAGACCTACCGCCGCGCCGTCTACCA
>CAIYAN010000293.1 GCA_903924185.1 uncultured Opitutia bacterium
GACCAGTATCCCTGTGATGAGGGCAGGGCTGTGGACGACTTGCGCGTCCATTCCCTTCGGGTCGAAGTCCTCGTCAACGTATTGGAGGGTAGAGACGGGCGCGAGCTGGATCTTTAGCCAGCGACGGAAGGAGCCGACCCTACTCAGGGTGGGAAGGCTACCCATGAGGACGGCGAGTTCGTCGCAGTAGGGAATCATCTCCACCGGGTGGATGGTCTCGGTATTGAGCGTGGGGAACATGCGGTGTAATTTCGCACGGCTTACTGCATGCGCGGCGGCGAGATCTGGTGGCCGTTGGAAGCGACCAGCAAGGATACCCGTGACCAGCTTCGCCTGCATTTCGCTCATCGTCGGGATGTTGCCGATAATCGGTCGCGCGAAGCCAACGAGGAAGAGGTCTTCGTGGCGCGCGTGGAGGCTGCCGAGGTGAAAATCACTGATGAGGATTTCGCCGCCTGACAATTCGGATAAGCCGGAGCGAAAGCCAATCATCGGGCAGATGAGGTCAGGCGTGACTTCGAGCGTCGTCGTCTGGTCGAAGTCATGGAAGCGGTGGTGGCTCTCGTCGCAGGGCGGTCCGATAATCTCGATCCGACCCGCAGCGACATCGTCGAGGAAGCCGTCGCTCTTTGTGTGGAACACATTGAAAAGATCGTCCTTGGCTCGCGCGGTGAGTTTCGCGTCCCAATGACTGCGCTTGGCGAGAAAGGCGGCGTCGGGCGCGGGGCCTGTCGTGGGTGAATTAAAGAACTTTTCAAATTTCTGCTGATGCCGAATCCGGGCTTCGACGAATTTTTGGCCGAACAGGTTTCGTAGGTCGGGGTGGATGGAAAGCAGCAGTCGGTTGCGGAGAAAGTCAGAGGGGACGCCGCGGATCGGGTGATAGCGCGGGCTGACGCGGATACCCGTCTTGAGCGAGAGAAAGACGCGGTTGCCGAGGTGCGGAGCGGACAGTCGATGGGCAAAGTCCGCGGCCGATTCACCACCGCCGTAGACGACGATGGTCTTTTTCGAGGGTAAGGGACTATAGGGCGTGAGATGGGGGATGTCGGTTTTAAGGGCTTTTACTTGGTCGTGTAAGCCCGTGCAGATTACCAGCCGGTCGAAGACCTCCTCGCGGGCTGCGCCGTCGTCAATCCATAGCCGCCAACCCTGCGGGTCCTTCGCAATCCGTCGGATGGTCGTGTGGAGGCGGATGTGCGGCGCCAGGTGATGGGTTGCGACAAAGTCTAACAGGTAGCGGCCGAACTCATCGTTGAGGAAAAAGTCGCCTTTGGCCTGACGTTGCGCGGGATCAGAGCTCGAATCCCATTTTCGATGGCAGGCAAATTGCGTGGTGTACTTCGTCGAGGTCGAGACGAAGTTCGGATAGGGGTTTCCCCAGCGACCGACCGTGGTGCCGTCTTTTTCAAAGCAGACAATCTCCCAGTCAGGGAGGCGTTCACGGGCTAGTTTCAAGGTCACTAAGCCACTGCAGCCAGCCCCGATGATGGCGAGACGCTTGGTGGTCATGCGTGAACGGCGGTGAGACTGACCAAGACGAAATTGAATTGGCCAGACTCCGGGATGAACAGCATCACCTTGTCGCCGTGGGCTGGCGGGTGTTTGCGGGTGAACTCATCCAGAATGATAAAAATACTGGCGGATCCGGCGTTGCCGGCACTTTCCAGGTTTGTCCAGTAAGGCACGGCGGCACCACCCCCCATTTCGGTCAAGATATCGAGTAAGTAGGCTTTGAAAAAGTACGATGACAAGTGGGGCAGAACGGCCTGGTATTCGGCAAGGGATTCGCCGTGAAGCGCTAACGCTCCGCGGACGAGCTGGTCAACGCTGGGCCTCATATGCTTGGCGAGGATGGCGACGTCTTGGCTGAGGAGCAGGCTGCGGCTTTCTAAGCTCATGCAAAGCGGGGCTTCATGGGCAAAGGACCGCGAGTAGGTCCAGTTCAAGCGGTAGGAAATTCGATCGGAGGCGGGCTGGTGGCGGAGGGTGACGGCACCCGCACCGTCCGAAAGCATCGACCGGAGGAAGACGGACATGAACCACTTCGAGGAGGTTTCGTTGCCTTCGTAGAGGGCCCGGTCGTCCGGCGGCCGGATGACCGATGATTTCAAAATATC
>CAIYAN010000294.1 GCA_903924185.1 uncultured Opitutia bacterium
CCGCCTTGGCGCTGAATTTCGGCGATGATGGAGAGACAGAGGGTCGTCTTACCAGAGGACTCTGGGCCGAAGATCTCGACGATACGACCGCGGGGGAGGCCGCCGACGCCCAGGGCGAGGTCGATGGCGACGGAGCCGGTCGAGACGGTGGAGACCGTCATCTTGGTGGCGTCGCCCATGCGCATGAGCGTACCGTCCCCGTATTGCTTGTTGATGGCGGAGAGGGCTAGGTCGAGCGTCTTGCGCTCGGAGGACTGCGTGGCCGCTTTTTCTTTGGCTGTGGCGTCGGTCTTGGAGATGGACATGGGCGTGAGGTGGGTGAGAACGCCAAACTGCCCGCTTGGGAGGCCCTTGCAAGTAAAATGAACAAATGTTCACTACTTTCTTCCACCCCCCTGATGACAGGGGTTAAAAGCTAAATAAATCCCCCAGCCAATCGAAAAAGCCCCGTTCTTCCACTGTTTTTGAGCCTTTTTGTACCGACTTGGGGGCGGCTGCCACGGGGGCAACCCGGGCGGGGAGGGCATGGAGCTTGGATTTTTCTACCTCCAACAGGGCGAGGCGGGCGAGCCCTTGGGCCATGAGCCGGGCCGCCATCTGATCCCGGACGCGCTGGGCGGCCTTCGCCCCTTGGGGGCTGTCGCAACCAAGGACTACGGCGATGACTCGGGCTTCGCCTTCGCGTGCGGTCGTAATCATCGAGGCGTCGGCCGCCACGGTCCAGCCGGTCTTGAGCCCGTCGCAACCTTTGAAGGAACTCAAGAGGCGGTTATGGTTCACCAAGTTCACCGCCTTGGGCCCCGGCCGGAAGGTGTAAGTCTTGGCGGAGGTGAACTTCAGCGCGGGGGGCATCTTGCAGAGCACGACGCTCAACCGGGCGAGGTCCCGGGCGCTGGTGGTGTCGTGCGGTCCGCTCCCGTAGGTGAGCCCGTTGGGAGTGACAAAGCTGGTCCGGGTCATCCCGAGTTCAGCGGCCCGCGTATTCATACGCGTGACGAAAGCAGGGACAGTGCCGGCGCGGTTAATCGCCAGCGCGACGGCGGCGTCGTTCGCCGACTGCAGCATGAGGGCATAGAGCAGGGCCTCGGCGGTGAAGGTCTCGCCCGCGGCGAGCCAGACCATCGAGCCGCCAGTGCCGACCGATGCCTTCGTGATAGTGATCGGGGTGTAAAGCGAGGTCTTGCCGGCTTGAATGTCCTCGAGGACGAGGAGCATCGTCATCAGCTTGGTGACGCTGGCGGGGTGGCCAGGCCAGTCAGCCTTACTTTCGGAGAGGACCGCCCCCGTGGCGGCATCCACGCAAATTGTACCGTTGTAGGTGGCGCCGACCTCAGAAACCGCAGCGACGCTCGTCCTCGTCAATAGTCCAAGGAAAAGGGTGGCGAGAATCAGCCGGCGCACGTCAGCATTGGTCGGTGAGTCCGGTTTTTCGGCAAGACCAATTGCATAATATTTTAGGGCCGCTAGCGTCGCCACACGATGATCGTCTTCCTCTTGCGACATGCCGATGCGGTGCCTGGCGAACCAGATGAGGGGCGGCTGCTCTCGGCCAAGGGTCGGCGGCAATCCGCCCGCGTCGGTCGCCAGCTAGGGCTGGAGGTCTGGTCGTTAGTCCGTGCCATCGAGCATAGCCCGTTGCTGCGCTCGGTGGAGACGGCCCAACTCGTTAAGTCAGCCGCGAAGGTGCGCCAGCCCTTGCAGGTATTGGCCGGCTTGGAGCCAGAGGCCGATGCACGGGTGACGGCAGCGCAGTTGGCTCGGACGCGGACGGCACGCTTCTTTGTCGGACATAACCCACATTTGGCGTCATTAGTTGGGTTGCTCTTGGGCTTGCGCGATGGGGCGGAGGGTATCCATTTCCGCAAAGCCGCTTTGGTGTCCTTGGAGCGGTTGGCTGGTCCGACGGCTCGGAAGCCCTATGGGACTTGGCGCTTAAAGAGTCTGGTGCCGCCGCCCGATGGGAAATGACACGCCTCCGTCTTGACTGTCCGCGGACGCCCAGCGACTCTGCCCTGTGAGCGAAACGCGCCGTCATCGCCTAATCTGGGCCGCCGTAGGCTGCGTCCATTTAGCAGCTTTGGCCGGTGTAGCCGCAAGTGGCTCTTGGCTTTCGAGCGGCGCGGACGATTCAGCCGGCGGCTTAATTTTAGTTCGCCTCGACGCCGAGCCCTTAGGCCTGTCGGGAGAAGTAAAGCAAGGGTTGGCCTTGGGCGGAGGCTCGCGCGCGGTCTTAACGGAGGCAACGGCGGTCACCCCCTCGGCCGTCCCCGTGGTCATCGATAGCAAGGATCCCCTAGCCTTACCTGTTGCGGCGTTGGCCTCGTCCGGCCCCAGCTCCGCAGTGCCGACCGATGTGCCCGCCCCCCTCTTTGTACCGCCGCAGTTCCGCGTGCGGACGGAGCCAGCCTACCCCGAGCGCGCCCGTCGTGCCGGCGTGGAAGGTCGCGTCACGGTCCGCTTACATATTTCAGCCGCAGGCGAAGTCCTCACCGCCCAAATCGCCGAGAGCTCGGGAAGTGACTCCTTGGATGCGGCGGCCATGCAGGCGGCCCAGGCATCGCGGTTCACGCCCGCCCGTGTCGGGGAAGGTTTCATCCCTTCGGACGCCACGGCGACCTACCGCTTCGAATTAAGATGAGAGTACTCACCTGCATCCTCGCCACGGTGACTGGGGTGGCGACAGCGGCGGCGATGCCCGACAAAGATGCCCAGGCGGTGGTAGCGCAGGCGACCGCCTATCGAGAGGCTGCCGCCAAGGGCGATGCCGATAAGTTCCTGCAACTGACCCACCCGGCTGTATTCACGTTATTTGGCGGCAAGGAGCCCTTCGAAGCGGCCACGCGGCTCGCGTTAAAGTCTTTGGCCGGTACGAACGTAATCGAGAAGGCGACCTTTGGCGTGCCCGCCGAGCTCCACGTCGCGGGCCAGGAAGAAATCTGTTTTGTGCCGTTCGTACAAGTCGCTCGGGCGGGCGATATTCGCATCCGCGCCGAGAGTTTCTTCATTGCGGTACGTCCGGTCGGGAAGGCCGACTGGAAGTTCATCGACGCCGCTGGGCTGCGCAAGCAACCCGAGGTACTTCGACAGCTCTTCCCGGGACTTCCGGAAAAAGTCGTGACGCCCACGAACAAGGTCGAAATTGTTAAGTAGGCTGGACCCTTACTTTGCGGCTGGTTTCGGCGCCTCGACCCGTTCCCAAGCCTTCACCCAATCGATTTCAAAAGTGTTCTGGAAAGAGGCCTGTGCATCCTTGATGCCGTAGCCTTGCTTCGGACGTTCACCATTCCAGCCCTTGATGTTCGATTCGCTGGTGAGTAGGAGGAATTGGGGTGCCTTGGAGCCGGGGCATTTCTCGTCCTTCCAGGCCAGTTGGCCATCGAAGAAGAAGCGGTACCCGGTGCTGTCCCATTCGACGGCGTAGTTGTGCCACTCGGCGCCCACGTTCGCCGGGTGTTGGACGGAGCTGGTCTTCTTCTCTTCCTTGTTTCCATACGGGCCCCAATGCAGGGCGGATTGGTAGCCACCTTTTTTGAGCCCAGTCGTCTCGAGGATATCGATTTCGACGCCATCGTCGGCGGCACCGGCGGCCTTGCCAGACTTACCGTAGGTCGGCGATTGTGCCCAGAAGGCAATTTGCGTCCCGGGTTGCACCGAGAAGCGACAACGGGCCTCCGTCTTGCCCTGCGTGACAAAGAACTTCTTTCGGGTGGTCACGAAGCCGCAGTACGTCGTGCCATCCGCATCAGTCCACGTCGTGATCTTTAGGGTGCCATCCTTGAGGTCGACCGCCTTCGGGGAGTTGAGCGAGTCACGACGCTTGCCCGTTTCGATATTCCAAACCTTGGCGTTGAGTTCCGTGTCATCGAAGTTGTCTTCGAGCGTGAGCTTCCAAGTGGGCTCGGCGGCGAGGGCGGCGGTCAGGGCGAGGCAGGGGAGGAGGGCGCGCATAAAGAGGTCAGCGGACCGGAACGTAACGCGGATCAGAGCCGTCGAGCAAGCCCATGAAGCGGCCCCAGTCGCCGTCTTCTAGCGTGCGATCCATCAAGATTTCCACGGTGGAATTGTTTGAGCCGTGCTTGGTGTCGCGTCCGAAGTAGACCGACCATAATGGCCGCCCGCTCGTGGGCAGCATGCCGAAGCGGATGTCACCGACGACCACGCCCGACTCAAAGGCAGCGTAGGTATTCCAGCCTTGGGTGAACTTGGAGAAGTCGGCGAAATCCTTGCCGGCTTGGGAGTCTGCGGGCGGATTGCCGGGCATGGTTTCTTTCCACACCAAACGTTCATCGCCGGGTGCAATCGTCAGTGCGCCCCAGGGCGGCACCCGGACGGCCCCCACTTGCCAGTGGTCTTTGTGCTGCCAGACGCCGCGCCAGACAAGGAGGTTGGAGACCGTGGGTTTAACGGTGAGGCGCGTGGGTTCAATCCCGCGCGTGCTCAGCCAAGCACGCAGGCCAGCTTCGGCGCGGTGGTGTTGCCAGACGCCGATGAACGCATAGCCGGTGAACCAGATTAGCCCGTAGGCGGCGAGCCGACGCGATTGCCGGCGGTAGGCGATGATGGCCAAGGTCAGGAGTGGCAGCGTCGCGAAGAGGTCAATAATCGGGAGGCAATCCCAGGCATAGCGTACCTCGTTGAACGGCCACAGTAACATCGTGCCATAACTGGTGCAGCCGTCGCAAAGGAGGTGTGTGAGTCCGCCGGCTAAGGCGGGGAGAAAGAGCCCCCGCCACGGTTCTTCGCCTTTCTGTCGCCAGCGGAAGAGCCAAGAGGTGAGTAAGGCGCTCAGCACCGCCCAGATAGGCATGAACGCGAAGCTATGCGTGAAGTGGCGGTGCCAACGGAACGAAACCAGCGGATCACCGGCGTTGCGGATGAAAACGTCGAGGTCGGGGGCTTCCGCAGCGAGTAGGGCCGCGACGGCGGCGGCTGGGAGTGAGCCACCGCGGCGGGCCACGAGCAGGCCAGCGGAGAGGCCGAGGGCCGCATGCGTGACGTTGTCCATGGC
>CAIYAN010000295.1 GCA_903924185.1 uncultured Opitutia bacterium
AGGGGGTCGGATTTATGATCATGGCACCGTGCACAGGCCATGGTGAGGCCTTGCGTGCCGCGCATGACAACGTCGATGCGGTCATCGATGATGTCCTGTTGGTTATTAAGGAAGCGTCGGCCGAGGGTCAGGAAGCCCAAGGCCGCCAAGTCACGGGTGTCTTCGCCAGTCACCAGCGCGTCCGCCGCGAGCTGCAGCTTGAGGAACCGGTCATACGGCATGTCCTGATTGAATGCACCGACCACCCAGTCGCGGTAGGTATAGGCATAGGCATACCGACGTTCCTCTTCGAAGACATAACCCTTGGTGTCGGCGTAACGCGCAACGTCGAGCCAGTGCCGGCCCCAGCGAATGCCGAAGGCGGGTGCGGCGAGGAGGCGGTCGACGAGTTTATCGTATGCTTGCGGGTCACGATCCGCGACGAAGCGCTCGACCTCTTCGGCGGAGGGCGGCAAGCCGTGCAACGCAAAGTAAGCGCGACGAATCAGCGCTTCCTTCGGTGCTTCGGGCGAATAGGTCAGGCCGTTCGCTTCTAGTTTAGAAAGGACGAAGCGATCGACGTCATTACGGACACGCTCGTTCTTTGTGACTTTGGGGAGCGTGGGCGCAGCGATGGGCTGGAAGGCCCAGTGCTTACGGGGGTCGGAGATTTCCGGCTGTCCAGACGTCGGCCAAGGTAGCCCTTGGCGAACCCATTCGGTGAGCGCGGCGATGTCCTTGGGTGCGAGTTTCTTCTCTTCGCTCGGCATCGCTTCGACGTCCTTGCGCTTGGTGTGGTTAATCGCGAGGATGAGGCGGCTCTGCTCGGGCTGGCCAGGGACAACGACGGGACCGACTTCCCCGCCTTTGAGAATAAAAGCCCGGGAGTCTAGGCGCAGGCTCGACTTCTGCTTTTTGGGGCCATGGCACTCGTAGCAGTTTTCGACTAAGATTGGGCGAATCTCCTTTTCGAAGAACTCGAGCTGGGCGGCCGATGGGACAGGGTCAGCCCCAACCAAACGCCCAGTCAGGGCGAGGCCTGCTAGGAGTAGGAGGGCAGGGGCTTTCATACAGGGTCTAACAAGAACACCCTACGATTGTTCCTCCAATGTCAAATTGGGGTAAAAATGGGCTTGGGCGGGCTCGCGGGAGGCACGTTTGGCCCCTGCAGGGTTTTTCCTTCCAACCTTTGAGGTTATCCGCTGTCTGTGAGGGGTGCCGTTTACCCCCGGCTCGCCCCATCATTCTTATGACTAATACCCTCCGTCCCTGGACCCGCGTCGCTGTCGTGGCCGCTTGTCTCCTCGCATCGCTCGGCGCCCAAGCGGCCGCCGACATCGTTTTCTTGGCGGGTGGCCGGTCGCATGGCCCTGGCGAACATGAGTTCAAGGCGGGCTCCGAACTCTTGGCCAAGGCCATTAATGAGCAGAGCGGCTTAGGCCTCAAGGCCGTGGTCGTCAGCGGCTGGCCTAAGGATGAAACGATCCTGGACGGCATCAAGTGCCTCGTCATCTATGCCGACGGCACGAGCGTCGTGGGCAAGGGCTGGGCCAAGGTCGATGAGCTGGCCAAGAAGGGCACGGGTATCGTGTTCATGCATTATGCCGTCCATCCCGATGCCAAGGATGGTGAAAAGTACTACCGTCCGTGGATTGGCGGCGCGTTTGAGACGGGCTGGTCCGTGAACCCGCACTGGGTCGCTGACCTCAAGGCTTTACCGAATCATCCGGTCGCGCGCGGCGTGAATGGCCTCGTGCAGGCCTATGATGAGTTTTATTACAACATGCGTTTCCCGGCGGATCGCAGCAAGGTCCTCGACCTCGTCACGGCCGTGCCGACGCGGGAGAACGTGAAGAAGTATATCAATCTTTGGAACGAGTATGGCGTCGATGGCCTCGGTAAGGTGCAGACGTTGATGTGGGGTATCGAACGCGCCGATGGCGGCCGCGGGGTCGGTTTCTCCGGTGGACACAACCATCGCAACTGGGCCATCGATGGCTTCCGGACCTTGGCGCTTAATGCCATCGTCTGGGCCGCGAAGGTCGAAGTGCCGGCCGCGGGGGTGAAGTCTACTCCAGTCACCGAAGATGAGCTCAACGCCAACCTGGATGACAAGGGCAAGAACCCGCCTCGTCTCAAGCTCCCGCAGCCGGGCGAGTTTGCCAAGATTCCAGCCGCCGCCATTCAGGTTGACCGCGAAGCTAAGTTTGGCCGTCCCGCCGCAGGTGCTCCTGCACCTGCCGCCCCGGCCGCTCCCAAAGCCGCGACGCCGGCCGCCACGCCTACCGCTAAGCCAGCCGCGGGGAAGCCAGTAGCTCAGACTAAGGATATCACCGGTCGCGATAAGGTTCGCCTAACCGAACTGACTGCCGACCTCAAGGGTGCGAAGGAACTCTACCTGATGGTCTCCGATCTCGGCGACAATAACTGCGACTGGGCCTCCTGGATCGAGCCGACGTTGCTCATGGCCGACGGGACGACGAAGAACCTCATCGATTTGAAGTGGAAG
>CAIYAN010000296.1 GCA_903924185.1 uncultured Opitutia bacterium
AGGCCATCGTCGCCGGTATCGAATACCTGGTGCCGCAAGTGGCCGCCCAGACAACCAACAAGCCCACCACGGCGAGCAGCCCGACGCAACTGCGCGAGATTAATGTCGAGCTCGATGCCTTCGTCGACCGCCTACTGGCGAATGCGGCGAACGGCCAAGCGGGCGTGGTTGGATTAGGCCTCATCCTGGTACTCGCCGTGCTCATGCTGAGCCGCGTGGAAGATGCGCTCAATGGCATCTGGGGCGTCCGCTACGGACGTAGTTGGCGCGATCGTTTCGCGAACTACCTGCTCTTCCTCGTGCTGTTCTTTTTGATTGGCGCCACGACGGTCACGATGCTTTCGATGGCGGCCCTCGCCAAGATGTTTGGGGACAGTACTAATTGGCTCGGCGACTGGCTCATCCGCTTACCTTGGGGCGAAGCGATTATCGGCTTCATTACCGGCAGTGGTCCCTTCTTCGTCTCCCTCGGCTTACTGGCGTTGGCCTTCGCCGTCTTCAACCGGATGATGCCGAATGTACGCGTCCGCTGGAGCGCGGCCCTCATCGGCGGAACCACCATCGCGCTCCTCATCACCGCCAACCATCACCTCGCCGCCCTTTACGTTGGCAGAGTATCGCAATTCCAGGATCTATACGGCGAACTCAGCATTGTCTTGGTGCTCATGTTTGGCACCTACCTCGCATGGCTGTTTGTGCTCATTGGTGGCCAAGTCGCCTATGCCTACCAGCACCGCCGGGCACTGGCCCTCCATAAGGCTTGGGAAAGCCTAAGCCATCGGGCCCGCCGCACCCTCGCCTTTGTTTGCGCCGCCGAGACGCTCCGCCGCTATCGCGGGGGCCTACCCGGCCCGAGGGCCGAAGATATCGGGGAAATCGCCCGCATCCCTGCGACCGTCGCCGACGGGTGCCTTCAGATGCTGCGGGACGCTGGCCTCCTCGCGATGGAAAGCCGCACGGAGGGCCACCGACCCGCCCGGCCGTTGGAGTCCATGACCGTGGGACAGCTCTGGGGCGTGGTGGACCTACATTCCGACAACAACGCTGGCGAACCCGACTTACGGAGCGATCCGGCGGCCAGGGAACTCGCTCAGATTGAACAGCGCCTCATGCAGACCCCGGATTCGCAAGTCACCCTCGGGGAACTCGCGAACCGGACTTGAATAGCCCTGCCGTCGCAAGAGGGCCGGACATCACACACTCCGAGCGGATGGCCGACGCAGCCATGACTCGCAGATAACGAATCGCCCAGCAGCCCCAAGCCCCCCGCACTTGGGAGCGGGAGCTCGAGGTGAAGCGAGCCGAGCCTGACATCTACGGGCAAGGGCAGTTCCGCCGATACCGATCAGCCTAACCCGATGGCAAGCGATCGTTCCACTTGGCATAAGGCCACACCTGGCCGCAGGCAGGTAGACCCGAGGGCGCGACGCGAGTAACCGAACCGAGTTCAGCCGACTTCAAGCCTGCCTACGCAGTGGCGAGGCCCGTGGCCGGCTAAGAATAAGCTGGGCACGAGCCTCGATGGGCTGGGGTCGGTAGCGACCCCTGGAAATAAGAGGACCCCGGCCACCTTGCGGTGACCGGGGTCCGTAAACCTGGCGACGACCTACTCTCGCACAGCAGCGG